>NZ_JAUJTZ010000010.1:0-212162 GCF_030433455.1 Yersinia sp. 22-579
CACCCATGACATCCCGATGATCAGTCGGGGATCATCGATCCTGTGAGGAAAGAGATCAAGATATAAGGGGCGCTCCGACGGCTTACGCCGTTACGACCCCAACGGCACGCTTCCCCTTCATTCTGATTTCTGGCGAGAAATATTATCAATCACACTACAGGCATGGCTGCCAGTGGGATGATGGCGCCGCGATACTGAATGACGGTGCTGGCGGTTAAATGCCCACGCACTGCGGCGTCATGTGCGCTACCACCGGTTAGGCGAACAGCCAAATAACCGGCACTGAAGGAGTCCCCAGCCGCGGTGGTATCGACCACTTTTTCTTTCGGCAGTTTAACTGCTGGCACATCATACTGGTGAGCCTCAAAACCCTCTTTCACCCAGACGATGCAGGAATCAGCGCCGCGCTTAATAATAATTTCGCTTACACCTAAATTCTGTGTGCGTTCGATGACCTGCTCCAGTGGCTTCTCGCCCCACAGCATGTCTTCATCATCCAGTGTCAGGAAGGCGATATCCGTGCAAGCCAACATGTCGCGGTAGGCTTGTTGCGTCTCTTCCTTGCTCTGCCACAGGCGAGGGCGGTAGTTATTATCAAAGATAACTTTGCCACCGTTAGCACGGCAGGCACGCAGCAATTTCAGTAAGCGCTGGCGGGAAGCACTGTCGAGAATTGCCAGGCTGATACCACTAAGATACAGATAATCAAACTTTTCCAGACGTTGGCAGATTTCGTCTGCCGCCGGGCTGGTGAGCCAGAAACGTGCGGCAGCATCATTGCGCCAATAATAGAAGGTGCGCTCACCGGTGCTGTCTGTCTCGATAAAGTACAGCCCTGGCAATTTATCATCCATACGCTGAATGAGGTCGGTGTGAATGTTTTCCTGCTGCCAGGCTGCCAACATCTCGTTACTGAAGCTATCAGTACCCAGCGCCGTGACGTAATGGACATTCAAGTCTTGCTTTGACACCTGACGGGCAACATATACCGCCGTATTCAGCGTATCACCGCCAAAGCCCCGGCTAAGGTCGGTACCTTTTTGTGACAGTTCAATCATGCATTCGCCGATAACGGCAATATTTTTGCTGGTCATGGAAAGCTGGCCTGTGAGTCGATAATGGAAATAAGGTTAGTCTCACTGCTGGCTTGGTTAGAGTCAATAGTATTAAAACGACGTTTTAAATTTTTTATGACATAGGTCGGGAAACTGGCAAGTTTCCCGCGCTTCTGAACACAATTATGATGACTTTCGCAGGTCGGTCACGCTGTGGCCGCCAATTCCCCAGTTATCGGTATCCACTTCATCAATCACGACTACGGTCGTCGCCGGGTTTTTACCCAGAGTATCGACTAACAGTTGGGTCACTCCGGCGATCAGCTGTTTTTTCTGCTCCGCCGTCGCGCCTTCGCGCGTAATTTTAATATTGACGTAAGGCATATTCATCTCCAGTAAAGCATCATTGAGTTAAGTAATATAGGTGGCTTAAATGTGCCGCGCCAGCCTGTTTAGGCCTGTAATCTGGCTGGAAATAATAATCTGTCATGCTGCGATATAAAGTTCTGTTCGCCCGAGTCGATAACATCTCCAGAAGGAAAACTGTTTATCACAGGGTGGCTCAAACTGACGGCGATACCTATTGCCTTGACGGTCTGGTGCCCTAAAACATGGCGACTAAACTGATGATGACCAATAAAGTATCAGGTTTACTTGCGCCATCCTTTGCCGCCATTGATCGTAATAAAGGACAGAGCTTCTGGCGGCAATGTCAGCGTCGGTACACTTTTCAACCTATCTATCGTACCTCCGGTGCGCTGCTGGCTATCGAGCTGCTTACGGCAGTTTTTCACCCCTCATCACCGGATACTCGTCTGAATCCGGAAGATTACTTCAGTGCAATCAGTATCAGCGCCCGTTTGAATGTGGTGCTGGAGCAGTTGAATATGGTTAAACAATGGCATGCGATATTTGTGCATCACTCGGTGTTGGTCTCGATTAACATTGATGGTCAGGCTTTGATGGCGATGCAGGACGACTTGCAGGCTAAGGTGTTAATCGATGCCATGCCTTACATTCGCTTTGAATTGCTCGAGCATGTCGATACCTCTCTTGATACCCCCTTTGCACGTATTGCTGAAGCAGACCGCCTATGGCTGGATGACTTCGGCAGCGGGCTGGCAAATTTCACTTCATTTATTAGCTGGCGCTATGAGTACATCAAAGTCGCCAGAGACCTGTTTATCGTGCTGCAAGAAAGTGATGTCGGAAACCAACTGTTTTTCAAATTGGTGACTCTCATGGCGAGCTATAGCAAAGGCGTGATTGTTGAAGGGGTGGAAACCTCACAAGAATGGGCAATGGTGCAGCAGTCTGATGCCGTTGCCGCACAAGGCTATTATCTCTCTCGACCTACGTCATTTGATCGTTTACAGACCCTCCCTATGCTGTTTTGCGGCTAATGTTTTTGGGTCAATAAATCAGCAGCTCTTTCCTCCATCTCGCCCTGTTGCTTCATTCTCGACTATGGTTAAAGTACTTTTACGTTCTTAACATCATGAGTACTGGCATGGAGCTGTTATGACCAAAACTGGAAAAGTGCTGACAGGCATAGTCGGGGTTATTCTGCTGTTACTGATAGCAGCCATCGTGTTTATTAAGACTTTCGACTGGAATCGTCTAAAGCCAACTATCAATGAGAAAGTCTCGACCGAGCTGCAACGGCCTTTCGCTATTCGCGGCAATCTGGGTGTGGACTGGTCACGCAAAGGTGATGAGCCAGGCTGGCGCGGTTGGGTGCCATGGCCGCATATCCACGCTGAGGATTTGGTGCTGGGCAACCCGTCCGATTTAGCCGGCGATAACGCCGCTGGTAAGAACAATACCGCCGAAGGAAAAACAGAATCTACCGCGTTCCCTACTGGCGAGATGGTCACCCTGAAACGGGTTGATGCCAGTATTGCTCCGTTGGCGTTGCTGGCGAAAGAAGTCTGGATACCGCGCATCTGGCTGACCCAACCGGATGCCACCCTGCTACGGCTGGCGGATGGTAAGAATAACTGGACATTTAACCTGGCGAATAGCCCGACCGGGGATAAGAGTAGCGCGTCTGATTGGTCGGTAAATATTGATGATATTGTGTTTGATCGCGGCCAGATAAACCTGAAAGATGCGGTGCTAAAAGCAGACTTGCAGGCGGTGATTGACCCACTGGGTAAGCCGTTGCCATTTGCTGAGGTGACTGGTGCCCGTAACGAGAAAAAAGCTACTGAAAAAACGCAGAACAACGCCCCGGACTTTGTATTTGGTTGGAAGATTGACGGTAAGTATCAGGGGCAGCCTTTAACCGGCAGTGGCAAAATCGGTGGGATGTTGTCGATGAGGGATGCCAGCATTCCCTTCCCATTACAGGCAGATGTCCGCTCTGGTTCCACTCGGGTGGCGGTAGCGGGTACATTAACCGATCCTGCCAATTTGGCAGGGCTGGATCTGCAATTGAAATTCTCCGGTGCCAGTTTGGATAACCTCTATCCGCTGATTGGTGTGTTATTGCCGGCTACTCCCCCATTTAATACCGATGGTCGCTTAATTGCGAGCCTCAAACAGGCTGGTGGGGCAGTTTATCGTTATGAAAACTTTAATGGCAAAATCGGCGATAGCGATATTCATGGTGACCTGACTTACACCAATAGCCAGCCGCGCCCGAAATTAGTCGGCAACATGTCGTCAGATAAATTACGTTTTGCTGATTTGGCCCCTTTAATTGGGGCTGATTCCAATCAGGAAAAAGCCAATCGTGGTGAGCGCAACCGACAACCGAGCAATAAGGTGCTACCGACTGAAAAATTTGATACCAAAAGCTGGGGAGTGATGGATGCAGATGTTACCTATGCGGCTAAACGTATAGATCGGGATAAATCATTACCGCTGACCGACCTCTCCACTCACGTGGTGCTGAATAACGGTGAGTTGCTGCTCGACCCACTGCGATTTGGCATGGCCAGGGGGAATCTCAATGCAACTCTGCGCCTGAATGGCAACAAAGACCCGATGCAGGGTAAAGTTGATTTGCATGCCCGTCGCCTACAACTGAAAGAGCTGTTGCCACAGGTACAGGCAATGCGCAACAGCTTGGGACAGTTGAATGGCGATGCATCATTTACTGCTACCGGTAACTCAGTTGCTGCGCTGTTGGCAACCAGTAATGGTAACCTGCGCTTGTTACTGAATCAGGGGCTTATCAGCCGCAGCTTAATGGAATTACTCGGCCTGAATGTGGGTAACTATCTGGTGGCGAAGCTGTTTGGCGATGATGAGGTCAAAATTAACTGCGCAGTGGCGGATATTCAGTTACGCAATGGCCTGGCGACACCGCGCTTATTTGTTATTGATACCGAAAATGCCATTATCAATATTACCGGTAATATCAATTTTGCTACCGAACGGCTGGATTTATCTATTGATCCGGAAAGCAAAGGGCTGCGAATTCTGACTCTACGTTCTCCGCTGTATGTGAAAGGCACATTTAAACAGCCTGATGCCGGGGTCAAAGCTGGGCCTTTACTGGCCCGTGGTGCGGTTGCTGCGGTATTAGGTGTGGCACTCACACCTGCCGCTGCATTGCTGGCACTGATTTCCCCAAGTGAAGCAGAAGAAAATCAGTGCACGCCGCTGCTGCAAAAAATGAAGCAGAAAAAATAACGGGTTAATGTATCGGTGGTTGGGGGAGCAGTTGGCAACTGTGGTCTTGCAACTCTTCCACCGATGCACGATGCAACTTTGTCAGACTCGCTTTGCTGGCGAGCAGTAAGAATTGCCCATCCGGTAATGCTGTCATGGCTAAACCATAATGCCCCATTTCATCTTTCGCGCCCGGCACTTCGCTTGCTAACAAACGAAACGCCCCTGATCGCTGCAATTCTGCTGCTGTAGTGCGCCGAACTAAATAATCGTGTCCCAATAAACCGCCGGGTAAGGGCTGCCATTGCTGACGGAAATCAGTTTCCTGTGCTGCCAGAGCCGTTTTGACTGCTGGCTTTAGACACGAAATATGAATGTGTAGTTGATCCTGACTGCGACCATATTTTGAATTGATAGCTAGCGAGATATCCGCGTCATCAATGGGCACACCATATTTATCCGCCATAATGTGGCGAGCTTGCCAGGCATCAAAGAAATAGTTGGGACTGCTGGCGGCTAATAACTGTGGGCTTTCTATGCCGCTGATTTTGGCGGTCGGCATTAATAAATACTGTAATGGCCCATTCTTATCTTTAAACACCACGAAACCCGCTTGTGTATCGACCTCAACACAGGGTTGCGGGTTATGTTCCTGTTCCATATGCGGAACACACTGCTGGCTAACAATTTTCCACAGCGCATCGGCGTGGCTAAAGCGAAATTGATAGACCAGCAAAGCCGCTAGCATGACAACGGCGAGTAGTATCAGTAATTTTATCTTGCGAGACATGGGTGATCCTCCATGATCAGGGGTTACTCTGCGGTGTTATTGCCGCTTGTCTGGGGCAAGGTTCCGTCCTCGGCGTAGCGAGCGGTGGCTATCCAGGCAGCACAAAATAAGGTTAAGCGAGCGAAAAAATAGAAAAAGGCCATTAGGCCGATGACTGAACCAAAAGCCGCTCCCGATGGAGAGCTGGCAAGGCGCGGCAGCATCATGGTCATGATGAATTTGATGATTTCAAAACCGATTGCGGCAATCAGGGTGCCGCGCAACAGTGCTTTTTTCTTCGGCTTATGTCGTGGCAGAATCCAGAAGATCCATAAAAATAATAGATAATTAGCGGCAATAGAGATTGATAAGGCAATGAGTGTCATGACTGGCCGCAACCACTCGATCCCCCCTAACCCTAATGCATCAACAATTGCAGATTGCGCCGCACCGGCGATAGACGTCAGAGACAGGGTAATGATTAGCGCAATAACTAACCCAGTGAGCGAAACAAAATCACGCGCATAGCGGTAATAGAATTTTTCCTGATCCTGCGGATTGCGCTCCCAAACATCTCGTGACTGAGCGCGAATGGCTTCGCGCAGATTTCCCATCCAACTTATCCCAGAATAAAGTGCAATCGCCAAACCGGTTAATCCCACGGTCGTACGCTGTTGGATAGCGGTATTTACGGTGTTCTTAAGTGTGGCTGCCAAACTTGGGTCACTGATGGTATTAACAATTTTGTTAATTAATTCAGCCAATAAGTCAGGATTGGATGCCAGCACAAAACCCACGGCGGCAAAAGAAACCATCAAAATAGGAATAAGTGACAAAAATGAAAAATAAGTAATAGCGGCCCCAAACTGGCTGCCTAACCGATCATTGAAACGGTCTGTTGCACGGATAATATGGGCGACTGCCGGGTAAGCTTTCACACGTTCACTTATCCGTGTCATAAAGGAAATCGCTTTTTTGCCAGTTTCAATCCCAGCAGCCAGCGGGGCTGGGTTGTCTCGTGGTGCGTTCGGCATAATTCTCCTCGAATACAGTTATCCATGCCTTATGCAGATGATTCTTCTACAAAATATGACATAAAACAGCGGCTAATCTGTTGATAATAGCAGAGTCGAGGTCTATCACAACCGTAGTGGGTAAATTCCAGCATTTTGGCATACTGAAATTAACGTCAGTTATCTTTTCAATTCAACCGTTTTAAACGACTGATTCAGGTCTCTATTTATATTTTGTAGGAAATGGACTACATATTTTGGCATGTAGTCCCATATTAAAAATATTTCTTATCGCATATATTCCCAATAGGGTGGGTTATTTATTTCCTTTAAATTAAACCTGACAAATAAATATAAATATTACAGATAAAACAAGACCTAATAAATAAAGTTAAAAACTTTTTCTATTTGAATTTGTTATAAAACCAGGTTGTCAACATGAATATAAATAATATAGCGCGCTTACCTTGTTTTCGTAAAACGTTGCTGGCCAGTTTACTGGTGCCGCTGCTAACCCCACTTTATAGTTGGGCGGCACAGACAGTGAGTGTCACTGATGGTAATTCTGTTGCGATTTTAGGTGAATATGGCACCGATGGTGACAACCTGTCTCCGGTCAGCGTGCAAGGTTCTACCAGCGAGGTAACTGGCGACTCAGATGTCGCTATCACTACCACGGGGCGCGGTGCAAATGGTGCCAATGTGACTAATGGTGGCACTCTGACACTGAATGGATCGGCTATCAAGACTGATGGTGTCGTGGCATTTGGTATCAGCAATAATAAAGGCACCGTGAACTTACAGGGGGGGACGGTGACGACGACTGGCTCCACCGCTTATGGTGTTGCTTCGACGGGTCTGGGGAGCAGTGCGGATATTAATGGTACTGTGATCTCCACCAGTGGCTCATCGGCTTACGGTATTTCGGGGGCCGGTGGTGCTAAATTAACAGTCAATAATACGACTATCAATTCCAGTGGTGGTGGTAGTTACGGTATTTATTTGAGTGATATTGGCAGTGCGTTAAGTGGGGCGAATAACACCATAAATAACACCAGCAGTGCCAGTGGCACCGGGGTTTATATTGGGAATGGCGGTATAAATGCCACCTTAGATAACACCACAATTAATATGACCAACGGCTACGCCGGGGTGAGTGTTGGCCGGGATTCGACTATTACCATGGATGGCTTGACGGCTACGGGTAATATGAATCAGGTTTTTGATATTACCGGTTCGGCTACAGTCAGCAATGCCAATATTGATTTGGCTTCTGGCGCAGTGTTACGCGCTATGGGTAACAGTTCGACCAATAAAGCAGTCATTATATTAAATAATATCAATGCGATATCTCATAGCGGCAACGCGACGATGGTTAACGTTAATATGAATGCTGACGTCACGATCAATGGTGGCTCCTACCATTCCAAAGGCACTTATGCCATGGGAATTTGGGTACCGGATACGACGTCATCGGTGAAGGTAAATAATGCCGAGTTCATTACCGAAGGGGATGGTGCCACCGCTATAGAGAACCGGGGCACAGCAACCGTCGATAGTACAGTCGTGAGAACAAGCGGCAATAGCTCTCACGGCATTTACTCAGAATCAATTTTTAATGCCACCAATATGAGCATCTCCACAGCGGGTGTTGGCAGTATTGGTGCTACTGCTGCGCGTGGTGGAAATCTGAATCTGGCCGGGGCGACGATTAACACCACCGGTGCTTCAGGCATGGTGCTCGGCACCTTTATCGGTTCGTCTATCAATGCTAAAAATATCACCGCGACCTCAACCGGTGCCAGTGCTTATGCTTTGTGGACTCAAACCAGCAGTTCTATTGCGCTAAAAGACAGCCAAATTACGACCAGTGGTATGAATGCGGGTGGAATTTATGCCGCAGGCTCGAATGCGGTTTATAGCCAGGTTATGTTGGATAACTCTCAGATAGTCAGTGAGAACGGTGCTGGTGTTCGTGCATATGGTGCCAATATCAATATTGACGTGAACAATGGTTCACAGTTAATCGGCGGCAATGGGTTGCTGGTCAACGCCAGTACTAACGTCGGAACGGTAGCTTCTCCGCTCAATATTATCAGTAACGTCAATCTTAATGCTGACAACTATTCGGTGCTGGTGGGTGACCTTCAGGCGGAAGAGCATAATAATGTTAGCTTAACACTGAAGAATAATTCGGTCTGGACGGGTGCAGCATATAACGCCAAAAGTGTTGATGTTGATAGCAGCAGTGTGTGGAATTTGACCGGTGATGCCGATGTTGAGTCGATGCACATTTTGGGTCAGATGAACTTTATCCCAAGCGGCAGTAACCCAAATGCACGCGCGTTAGGTAACAGTTTTAGTACCTTAACCATTAATAGCAATCTCACTGGCACGGGTAGTTTTGTTTTCAATGCACAATTAGGCGATGACAGTTCACCGGCAGATAGATTACATGTGATAGGGAATGTCACTGGTGATCATTATGTTCAGGTGATTAATCAAGGTGGGCTGGGGGCACTAACTACCGGCGCCGGAATCAACCTTATTACCGTTGATGGTGATACCCACTCCGGGCAATTCACCACCAGCAACGCGGTTGTTGCTGGGGCATATCAGTATTTCTTATATAAGATAGATGAACATAGCTGGAATTTGCAGTCCAATCTGGCGCCTGTTGGCCCGACAGATCCGGGGACAGGTATTGGTGTTGACCCTGCGCCTGTGGCACCACAACCACCTGAAACGGCTTATCGCAGTGAAGTGCCGGGATATATTGCCGCGCCGTGGTTAAATGCATTCTATGGTTTTACCACTTTAGGCAGTTTGCACGAACGCCGTGGTTCAGCTGAAGGTGCGGCCAATGGTTTTAATCAGGATTCCTGGGGCCGAATTAGCGGGCAGCATAATAAGTTTGATGCGGGCCGTTTTAGCTATGACTCAGATATCTGGTTCGCTCAATTGGGTCATGATTTCTATCAAGCTGAAAACTCTGCCGGAACACAGGCGACAGCGGGCGTGATGATAACGCTGGGTAAACAGGAAACTGACACGCAAGATAAGGCACGGGCTGTGCGTCCGGAGCTATCAGTAAATACGGGTAAGATTAAGACTGATGCTTATGGTCTGGGCGGTTATTACACCTTAATGACGCCACAAGGTGGCTATATTGACCTCGTTGGCCAAGGGACGTTATACCGCAATAATTATCAGAGTCAACATGATGCCAAACAGAATGGTTATGGTGCGGCGCTATCTGCCGAAGTGGGTCAGGCGTACCCTATTGCAGGAAGTTGGAAAGTGGAGCCCCAGGGGCAACTGAAATACCAATATCTGAATCTGAACAGTTTCAGTGACGAGATTTCAGGAGTGAGCGGTACTTCTTACTCTGTCGGGCAGGCCCGCGCTGGGATGCGTGTCTTTAGTGAGGCAACCAAACAGCAAACCATCAAACCTTATTTATCTGCTGATGTGGTGTATCAGTTAGGTAAAAACCCGCAGGTCACTATTGATACGGCGAGTCTGCGACCTGAATTCAGTAAAACCTATTGGCAGGGCGGTGCTGGCGTGACTGCTAAAGTGAATAGTAATGTTGATATTTATGCAGATGCTAAATACCAGCGCGCTTTTAACGGTAAAATGGACGGCTATGCGGGTAATGTTGGTGTGAAGATTAGCTTCTAATTCACCATGTTACAGTATGATTTTCAGGCCAGGGCTTAGCTCTGGCCTGATTTTTTTAGCGATCACAATGAATAAGAATTTTCCCTTGAGAAGAGTTCTGACTCATAACACTCAATGCAGCGGGTAACTCATTGAGAGGGAATATCCCTGCGATTCTTGAACTGGCAATACCATCACGAATGAGCGGGAATATTTCATTTAGCTTTGCTGCCAGTGCATCACGGCCTGCGGTATGAACCCATTGACGTAAGTGGAAGTAACTAAAGCGAATATCAGGCCGATATTGCCAAAATGAGGCGGGAATTGGGTCACCGGACAGCAGTCCGTAAGAGATAAATTTCCCACCTTGCCGTACCATTCCTGCCAGCTTCATTGCGGTTTTGCCGCCAACACAATCGAGCACCGCATCAGCATCCCCGATTGGTGGTAATGGATTGCTATAAGTCGTATTGCCTGTATGCGGTAATATCAGTAACTCACCAGGTTCAGTATTATCAACAACATTTTCAGCCCCGGCGTGGCGAACAATCGCGGTAACCGTTAGGCCCAACTGTTTTGCCATTCGGATCAGCATCAAACCAATCGTTGAGTTCGCTGCGCTGACCACTATCTTCATTCCAGGGGCTGCGGCGAGGGCTTCTGTTAGCATCAACCAGGCCGTCATCGGGTTAACATAGCAGGTGGCGGCTTGCTCATCAGTGAGCCAGTCGGGAACGGCAAAGCACCAGTTCGCATCACAATGCTTATATTGCTGCCATGCACCGGCACTCCCCAGTGGGAGGACGCGTTGACCCACCAATTCGCTGCCAGCTTCTACTATGCCAACTCCTTCAAAGCCGGGCACGAAGGGTAATGGGGTTCGTGAGGAATATGCACCAGAAATAGTAATCAGATCTGAGGGATTGATTGTGCTGAACTGCATTTTTACCCGCAACTCACCAACCTTAAGCAGAGCGGGGGCATAAGATTCAAGTTGAACAGACTCGATGGCCGGGCCAAAGTGGCGCACAACCGCCCGCAAATGACTTTTTCCTGTCGTAAATTCCATAGATACCTCAATATCTTATGCGTGCTCAATCATCATCACGGCAGTGGTGTCCATGGTCAGTGCTTCAAAGATATGTTCTACATCTGCGGAATAGCTCATGTAATCGCCGCTATTTAATTCAACCGTCTGCTCAACAGGCCCAACTCTGGCTTTGCCTGAACCAATAATGACATGTTCAATTGTGCCGGGCATATGCGCTCGGGAACGCCTTGGTTCACCAGGCTGAACGTTAATTCGATAGATATCACGCTGCACCCCGGCGGGACAGGCAGCCAGTAACGTAGCGGTGTAATTCGCTTGTTCAGAAACTGCGGGAATTCCTTCATGCGCTCTGATCACCTGAACATGCAAGCGGGGCTGGGCGATGAGCCGACTGACGGGGACATCCAACGCCATTGCCAGCGACCAGAGCGTTTCCAGACTGGGATTACCGGCTCCGCCTTCCAATTGCGATAATGTTGATTTCGCGATACCGGCGCGTTTGGCTAATTCCGTTACCGTCAGCCCCAACTTCTCACGTTCCCGCCGGATAGAGGCAGAAAGCAAGCCAATAGGGGTTGCGGCATGGTCTGAATTATCGAGCACAGAATCAGTCATTGTTCACCATATCGTTCGTTTGTTCATCTTGACGAACAACTGAATATCGTTCACCATAATAGTCACTTGTTCATTTTAATGTGTTTTTGATTGAGTGCCAAGTACTCAATACCAAAGCATTCAGGCAGCTATTGTGGAGAAAAACGATGAAAATAAAAACGCGTGGCGTAGTGGAGATGATTGCCGCCATGCTTATCTCCGGTACGGTGGGCTGGCCGGTTATTGCATCAGGACAACCCGCCGTGACCGTTGTGTTCTGGCGTTGTGTGTTTGGTGCATTCGCGATGTTTATTGCCTGCTTTGTGCTGGGTTTGCTTAAACGTGGTGTGCTCACTCGACAGCACATTGCCATCGCTATTATTGGCGGCATTACGCTGGTATTGAACTGGGTTTTACTGTTTGGCGCGTACTCTTATGCTTCTATTTCGGTCGCGACGGTAACTTATCATACTCAGCCCTTTATGTTGGTCGGGCTAGGCGTGTTGTTTTTTGGTGAAAAATTAACGGCGAATACATTGGGTTGGTTGCTGGTCGCTTTTGGCGGAATGCTGTTTATTATTATTGGACAGCAAGGCGCTATCACCTTAGGTTCCGACTACCTCATTGGTGTAGTAATGGCACTAGGGGCGGCATTTATGTATGCGGTCACCGCAGCGATTATCAAACGCCTAAAAGGCCTACCGCCGCATCTGATAGTGTTGATTCAGTTGTTGGTTGGCGCTATTTTGCTGGCCCCCTTTGTGAGGTGGTCTGATTTTCCGCTGCCAGGCAGCACGTGGGGATTACTGCTCATAATCGGCGTTATTCATACCGGATTGATGTCTTCACTATTATATGGCGCGATTCAGAAGATCCCGACCAGCCTGGTTGGCGCGCTCTCTTTTATCTATCCGGTGGTGGCGATTTTTGTCGACTGGCTGGTATTTGGTCACCGGCTAAGTGTTATGCAAATGGTGGGTGCCAGTGCAATCCTGCTGGCTGCGGCGGGTATGAATTTTGGCTGGAAACTTGCGGGAAATCGCCTGCGCGAAAGTAAAAAATATTCTTGAAGGTCGAATGCAAAGCAATAAAAAGGCTATAAACCGGACGATTTATAGCCTTTAAGTTCGAGCAAAAGAGCTTAGCGCAGGGTAACAAATTCTTCGGCGGCAGTCGGGTGGATAGCAACCGTATTATCGAAATCTTTCTTGGTTGCGCCCATCTTCACGGCGACAGCGAACCCTTGTAGGATTTCATCCATACCAAAACCGATACTTGTGGTCTGGGCAGTTACTATACTTAATGACGGCACAGGGCAGCTATTTCAATATCGCTGGTCAGGTGGTTTTATACCGCAACAGTTATCAGAGCTAATATGATGCCAACCTGAATGGTTATGGTGTAGCGATGTTTGCCAAAGTGGGTCGGCATATCCAATAGCTGGCAGTTGGAAAATTGAACTGTAGTGCAGTTGAAGTAGCAATATCTGAATCTATGAAAGTCTGGACCTCGGTGGACAGTTAGTGTTTTCTAACTGTAGCCGGAGGTCTGGATATGATGAATGCTAAAGCGGAGCGAGATATAGCGCTCAAAAACAAAAGTCTTAAACTATGCAAGTAATGCCAAAAATGTCGCTAAAACCTGCAGACATTTTAGTATTAGCAGGCAAACCTATTACACATGGGAAAAAGCCTATGAGTGCTATGGAGAACAAGGGTTAATCAATCATAAGCCTTGCCCAGAAAATTCTACTCGACGTGTGGCAAAGCACATTGAAGAGCAAATAATTTACTTGCGTACAACATACCATTTTGGACCTCAGAGAATATCGTGGTACTTGTTATGATATTCATAATATCAAGGTATCCCGCTCTGGCTGTTATTACGTCCTTCTTCGAAATAGACTAAATCAACGACAACGCTCTAAGCCGTTGTTCAAGCACTATGAGAAACAAGCTCCTGGGCATCATGTGCAGATTGATGTTAAATTATTGTTTTTTAATAGCCCTAATGGTCAACGGATTAAGCGTTTTCAATATATCACAATTGATGATGCGACTCGGATACGTGCCTTAAAAATTTATGAGCGGCATAATCAAGCTAATACGATTGATTTTATTGATTACATTGTGAATAAGTTTCCTTTCCGAATAAAGACTATCAGGACAGACAATGGCCATGAATTCCAGGTGAAATTTAACTGGCATGTTCATGAGTTAGGGATGGAACATGTTTATATCAAACCAGCGATACCGAGGTTAAATGGAAAAGTAGGATGTTCTCATCTGACAGATAAACAGGAATTTTATCAGCTTATCGATTATACGGATGATGTCGACCTCTATGAAAAACTAGCGGAATAGGAGGCATTTTATAACTGTCATCGCCCCCATTCAGTACATGGTGGAAAAACGCCTTATGAAGTGTTAAAAACTAAACTGGGCATTTAAAATCAAATGTCAACCGAGGTCCTGAGTGAGACATGGTTTTTGGACCGGGGCTAGTCACTCAATTTGTATATAAGATATATCGCTATTCTCTTGGCCGTGGTTTCAATATATAGTCATATGATTATGCGAAAGTCTCATAAAATTGTGGACAGAGAAGGGGCATGAAATAAAAATGAATATTTATCAAAAGGTGAAAAAAAATATTATATCGTATCGGAATTTTTTATTTGGCTCTAAGCAGGATGATTCAGAAATATATTTAGTACAAGCTAGGGATTTAATTATAAAATGTGAATTTTTGGCTGCCCATAAATGCTATGAAAATGCCAGACACTGCAATCCAAATAACTTAGAGTGTTATATCGGTATCGCGTTATGTCAGTACCATTTAGACATGACGGAAAGTGCTATTAAGACAATGCTAGACGCGGAGTTTTATTTTGGAAAGCACGATGCGATCTTAACTTTACTGGTAAGATGTTTTCTAAAAAATAAATCTTGGGAAGAATTAGAGTCTTATTGGTATAAGTTAGATCAAGAATTTAATGAGAAATTTCCCGAAGACTTCTACATTCTAACAAGCGAAATATACGTATCTTTATTAAAGTCGGGCACTGAGTTTGAACGTTTTTCCTCGAGCTTATTAGAACGATTGATTTTTCAACAGGATAGCTCTGTTTCTCCAAAGTCCAACCCCATATTGTGCTCAATATTATTTCATTATCATGAGTATGACCGGCCATTTTATCTTTTTTTATTACAACAAGTTAAACGATTTATTGAGATGTATGACTCAACATTTGAATATCAAAAAACCACAGCCACCATAATGCTTACTTTTGGTTTGGTTGATACACAAACTAGAGAGAGGTTGCTTGAAACTTATTTTGAGTCATTCGATTTGTATTCACATTGGTCATTCGTTTTAATTGGATCTGGATCTAGCAATTTATGGGATGAGTCAATGTTGAGTAGTGTAGATTCAATCACAAGTGTTCGGAAAATAATAAAAAATAAAATATTCTGTTCTGATGTAACACAGCCAGCACTTCTATATAGAATGGTAATAATTACCAGTATTTGCTGTCGAGATCAATTGCCTATTCTAATTAAGTATATTAAAAATACAGGACTTAGCCAGACTGGTGATTTAGATGGATATAGAGAGGATTTATCTTTTATTGTACAGCAGCATGATGTTTCAGAGTGTAATAGTTCTGCTGTTGTTGATATCAAACGCCCATTAAATATAGCCTTCTGTGTGTCAGGGCAATTACGAGGATACAAGAAAGCGTTCGAAAGTTGGACGAAATTGGGTTTGGCAGATCATAACGTAACCTATATTGTTCATACATGGAGTGACATAGGTGAAAGCACCCTAACTCCACCAAAAGATGTGCGATCATTACCTCCTCAGTTTCAGATGGAATTTCGTTCTTTGTGGAATAAATTAGGCCCTGAAGTAATGAAAGCGAGATACCAACATTTTTTTTCGCTTTGGCCTGATAATGGCGATGTTGCAAATGTAAAAAGTTTAAAAAAATTTTATGGCAGCGATTTCGTTTTTGTTGATGATGACTCCGAACCGCCATTTAACCATTTTTCAAACCCTGAAAAAATGTATTACAAAATTTGGCAATGTCAAAATAAGATTAATGAATTTCAGGAGGGATTTGATCTGGTTGTCAGAATAAGACCAGATATTGAGTTTACTGAGAATATTAATTTAGATTGGTATGAAATATATATAATGTGTTTAGAGCGACAAGTTCTTTTTTGTGAGGAATATTATTCAGGTTGTCCGACTTACATGTTTCCTAATATTGGATATTGTATGCCTGATCTTATTGCTATCACGACTCCAGATTTGATGAATAGATATGCAAGCGCTTATAAAATGACTCTTAGAGAGGATAGCAACATGTTGTGTTTGAAACATTTTCCTCGAGAATTTAAGGCGCATACTAATGTTGCATATTCTACATTATATAACGGAATTATTGTTGAAGGGATCCCGCTTCCATGTAAACTAGTTTTTGCCAACAAGCCTAGCAGGGAAATGATGATTGAAGCCTTACAAATGGATGCACGTGAAAGAAATGATTGTATGGATATATTATTGCTTGAAGCTCTTTATCGGTCTTGAAGCATGGTGAAATAGGTTTTGTTAGCTGTATTTAGCAGCACCACAAAGTAAATTTGTTTGATAAAAATACAATCGAGGGGATTATATGAGCAGTATGTTTCGCAGAAAAGTAGAACCACGGGGTATTAAAACAAGCTGAAGGTAGCTGTGGGGGAAGGATACATGTAGCGACACTACAATGGTATGTTACAAATTAGTCACTATAACTGGAAATCGAAATACGGAGATAACTAAAACAGGAGTATGTTTCTTTGCGTCTAGAACATGGAAAGTATTCAAAATACTATAACAGAACAATCCTATGGTACCTGAAAGCCGCAGCTGGTTATCCCATAAAGGAATTAGGAGGCACGGATTGTAGTAGGGTATAGCACTAACGATACTATTGTGTTTAATTACAATAAGATATGTAAATTTGAGTTTTTAAATACTTGACCATTACAGCTAGAGTGCGACACTATAAATCATAGTATCTTATCGATTAGTTACTTACGAGTTTTTCGGAATAAAATATTTTAGGATAATGTCATCGACTATGAACAATATTTGTACTGAAACCCCTATTTCTCCCTATAGTTGCTTTCCTAGCACATATAGTATGCGGTTTACTCCTCAGAGATTGAGTAGAGCAATTGACTGGCATGGACATCTCTGCTTCGCCGCTTGGTTGATGGAGCTAGTTAGACCTCAGGCGCTTGTTGAGCTTGGGGTTTTCAGGGGAGATAGCCTCTCTACTTTTTCCCAAGCAGCCAAGGAATTAAATATTAACTGCGAGATAACAGGAGTTGATACTTGGGGCGGCGACAGTACAACAGGCGTTTATGGTGAGGAAGTTTATTCTGAAGTAAGAGATTATTTTTCATCTAATTTCATTAGAACTACTCTATTTAGAGGACTTTTTGATGATGCTTTGACATCCTTTGCTGATGATTCTGTTGATATTCTTCATATTGACGGCTGTCACCACTATGAAGCAGTGAAACATGATTTTGAGAGTTGGCTCCCAAAAATATCTAAACGTAACGGTGTTGTGCTCTTCCATGACACTTCTGTTGTAGCCGAGGGTTTTGGAGCTAAGCGTTATTGGAATGAGATAAAAGATAGTTATCCATCTTTTAGTTTTGTTCATTCTAATGGACTTGGTGTACTATTAGTTGGTAAGGAGCAGCCTGACGCATTGTTACAGTTATCGCATAGTGCTGAGTTATTAGATATAGTTCGTGCAATATACGAACTGTCTGGAAATGTGTTTTTACATATGGCCAAAGAAAAATGGTGGAAAGCAGAAGCTGATAAACATGCCGCCTATGTATCCCATATAACAAGTGATGTTGGTCGTGGGCTTGCTGAAACTGTAAATATACATGTAGTTAACTATTTAAACTCGATATCGAAAGATAAAAGTAGTGGTATGCTCGGTATAAAAAAAATAGCTAAAAAATTATTCAGAAAGCAAAACTAATGAACTGTAATGAAAATGATTTTGAACAAACTAGCGTTGCCGTTGTTATTGTTAATTGGAATGGTGGTGAACTATTAGCTAAATGTTTACAAAAGTTATCTGAACAAATATTCCAACCAAGTGAAATAATTCTAGTTGATAACAATAGTTCGGATGGTTCAATAGATCTGATCCCAAAAGAGCTGTTATCTAACCTGACTATTTTAAGGATGACTGAAAATTTAGGTTTTGCAGAAGGAAATAATAGAGCTATCACATTATGTAGTACCGACTATATTGCTTTATTAAACCCAGATGCATTTCCTGAAAAGGATTGGCTTGAGAAATTGATGGTTGCAGCTAGGGAGAATCCTAGTATAGTAATTTTCGGTTCTAAGCAGCTTTGCTACCCTGATACTAATATTATTGATGGCACAGGGGATGTCTATCATATCTCTGGCTTAGCTTGGAGACGAGGGCACGGGGTCAAGGTTCAACAAGGCGACCATTATTCAAAAGAAATATTCTCACCCTGCGCCGGAGCGGCGATGTATAAACGTTCAGCTTTAGCTGAGGTTGAGGGGTTTGACTCTGATTTCTTTTGCTATGTTGAAGATGTAGACCTTGGTTTTAGGCTAAGGTTAATTGGGCATAAAGCGCTCTATGTTGATAATGCTATCGTTCAGCATGTTGGTTCAGGGACCTCTGGTGGTAAACATAGTGACTTCTCTGTGTATTATGGGCATAGAAACCTTGTGTGGGTATATGTAAAGAATATGCCAATATCTCTTTTAATATTAAGTTTTCCCCTACATATTTTATTGAATTTAATATCAATTATTAAGTTCGGTCTCGACGGGAAATTGAGTGTTATCTTACGTTCCAAACGGGATGCTATTAAAGGACTTCCCAGGATGATAAAGAAAAGAAAATCTATCCAGAAAAATCGCAAGATTAGGCCAATGAGTCTTTTGAAAATATTAGATTACAGCATTTTTAGACGAGAAAGATAAGTAATTGCATTGACACGAAGTATATCTGAATCTTTCAGGCACTACTCTGAGAACGTGAACTTACCTACTCTGCCATACGATGGTATCAGATTAGTGGTACTAGGAGTGCCGTTCTTGAGTATATAGTTTAACTGTCACCATGACCTGTCTAGACCCAGTGTAGTACCTTATCTTTGCACCATAATATTTCAAATACTATATTTGGTTTACATTTTTAGATTAACCAGAGTAGCGAATTAATCGATAATAAATGCCTATTGATAGGGGTCTTAATAAGTGACATTGTGTTTCAGAAGAACCCTAAAATGTTCATTCTGGCATATTGCATGTTTACAATATGGCTGCTTATGTACAAAATACTGTATGAAATCTTATGGCTTTTAGGCTAACGAGTATCTGTAGAGTTTAGGATGCAACAATCGCGTTCGAGGCTTTCTGGCCAACTATGAAAAAGGAAGCCATAACATAGGTCCTTTCTCTTGGGTGCAATCCTAAGGGCGGTAGCGTGCCTGGTGTTTAATAATTAAGCTCTCAGTTTTCTATCACGTATGCTACTTTTATCATTTGCCTCCGTTTTTTAATTGACGTGCACATCTGCCACCTTATTTGCACTGATGGTCAAGATATTTCGAGAGTTTAATAAAGATATGCTATGAGCATACCTCTGTTACTTGGCTATTCTTAAACAGATAGAAATAGCTGACTTCTAAAAAATCGTATTTAGTTGTAAATAAGTATCATATCTGCATGATTAATATGGATATATTTATTTCTGTTGAGATTAGTGACATTCTATAAGTCACTCGAGTAACAAATTACGCTAGGAAAATATAATGAGAGTGATAATTACTGGGGCCCATGGTCAAGTTGGCTGCAGTCTGGTTGAGAAATTTCAAGATCAAGATAAGGTTGAATTGTTGGCAACTGGCCGAGATGAATTGGACATTACAAATCAATCTGCGGTGGATGAGATTATCGAACAGTTCAAACCTGATTATATTATTAATTCAGCGGCCTATACTGCGGTTGATAAAGCAGAGGAAGAAATCGAACTTTCTTATGCAATAAATCATGATGGTGTGGCTCATCTGGCAAAGGCAGCAAACAAAATGGGGGCAGTACTTCTTCATATATCTACAGATTATGTTTTTGATGGTGAAAATGAAGCAGCTTACGAAGAGACATCGCCGACAAAACCTAAATCTATATATGGAAAAAGTAAGCTTGCTGGCGAACTTGCAATAGCAGAAGCTATGGATAAATTTTTAATTGTAAGAACCTCCTGGGTATTTGGTACACACGGAAATAACTTTGTAAAAACAATGCTTAGACTAGGTACTACTCATGAGTGTCTTAGTATTGTTGGCGACCAATTTGGTGGGCCAACCTATTCAGACGATATTGCTAATGCTTTAGTGAAAATGGTGAAGTTTATAGATGATGGTAATACGCCTGAATGGGGGTGTTATCACTTTTCAGGTGAACCTCATGTCAGTTGGTATGAGTTTGCAAAGGTTATTTTTAACAAAGCTCGAGACAAAAAAATAATAGATAAACTACCAACTTTATCTCCAATTAACACATCAGAATATCCAACAAGAGCGAGTAGGCCTGCCAACTCAAGATTGAATTGTAATAAGATAAAAGCCCAATTCAATATAGAACCAAGTAACTGGCAAGTGGCTTTGAATAATATTCAGGAATATAAGTGATAATATGAAAATAATTGAAACAAACATACCCGATGTGAAAATTATTGAGCCAACCGTATTTGGTGATGATCGCGGTTTCTTCATGGAAATTTGGCAGAAACAAAAATTTGAAGAGTTAGTAACTGGATATCCATGCGATTTTGTACAAGATAATCACTCTAAATCAAGTAAAGGTATTTTAAGAGGATTACACTATCAGTCTGTTAATACTCAAGGGAAATTAGTTCGAGTTATATCCGGTGAGGTATACGACGTAGCTGTTGATATCCGTAGAGATTCAAAAACATTTGGGCAATGGGTCGGTATATACCTATCTGCAGAGAATAGACGTCAGTTATGGATACCAAAGGGTTTCGCTCATGGTTTCTATGTAACGAGTCCAGTAGCCGAATTTGTTTATAAATGTACTGACTACTACAATCCTGCATTTGAATACTCTATATCATGGAACGATCCTAGTTTAGATATCAATTGGCCACTAATTGATCCGCCTATTTTATCGGATAAAGATCAGAATGGACTAAGTTTAGATAAATTTATCTCACTAATCTAACGAATTATTTAACGACAATCAGCGGAGAGTAAAATGATTAATATTGTAATCCCGATGGCTGGAGCCGGAAGCCGATTTTCGAAAGCGGGTTATAAAGAACCAAAGCCATTAATACCTCTTAATGACGTACCTATGATTAAACTTGTTATAAATAATCTGACGCCTAATGTCCCTCATAAATTTATTTTTGTTTGCCAAAAAGAGCATGTCGATAAGTATGGATTAAGAGATAAATTAACTAATTGGTCACCAGGAGCTGAAATTGTTGAGATTGATGGGCTAACAGATGGTGCTGCTTGTACGGTATTAGCTGCCCGTCAGTTTATAAATAATAATGATGCTCTTATGATAGCAAATAGTGACCAATACATTGATGCTGATATTAATGACTATTTATCTAAGATGGACAGTGAAAATTTGGATGGGCTTATCATGACAATGAAGGCAAACGATCCAAAATGGTCTTTTGTTGGTTTAGATAGCAATAATCATGTAACAACAGTTGTTGAAAAAGAAGTTATATCTGATGAGGCTACTGTAGGTATTTACAATTTTAAATGTGGTTCCGACTTCGTGCAAGCTGCGGAGGATATGATTGCCAGCAACTTACGAGTAAATAATGAGTTCTATGTAGCACCAGCATATAACCAAAAAATAAAACAAGATAATTGGAAAGTTGGTATTTATAACATTGGATCAGAAGCTAATGGGATGTATGGATTAGGTATCCCCTCGGATCTCAGGCTCTTTTTGTCTTTGGCTGTAAGTCAAAGAGCATTGGAGAAATTGCGATGAAAATTATTTCTCATCGCGGTTTCTGGCTAATAGATGAGGAGAAAAATACTAAGCCTGCATTCGTCCGTTCTTTTAGTCTGGGATATGGCACAGAGACAGATATTCGAGACTATAAGAGTAATTTAGTTGTATCCCACGATATCGCTGACGAAAACTCAATTCGTTTTATTGATTTATTAGAAATGGCAAGTAGCTATGACAATACACTGACATTGGCTTTAAATGTAAAAGCTGATGGATTAGCGAAACACATTAGTGAATTGATTAAAAATTATCCAGCACTGGATTGTTTTGTGTTTGATATGTCTGTACCAGATACACGAAGTTATTTTGACGAGGGTGTTCCGGTTTTTACCCGTATGAGTGAAGTTGAAAAAGAACCTGTATGGCTAGATAAAGCTTGCGGGGTCTGGTTAGATGCCTTTGAATCAGAATGGTATACAACAGAAGACATTAAAGCAGTCTTGGCACAGGGAAAACGGATATGCGTAGTTTCTTCAGAACTCCATAAACGTGATAAGAGTAACTTATGGAATAATTTGCTTTCTCTACGTCATGAAAAGAATCTGATTTTATGCACCGACTTGCCAGAGGATGCGCAAGAATTTTTCTTTAAGAAATAGGATTAATTATTATGAAAATCAAAGCCATATTATTCGATATGGATGGTGTTCTAATTGATGCTAAAGAATGGCACTATGAGGCCTTGAATAAGGCATTAGAGTTATTTGGTATGCCGATCTCTCGTTTTGATCATCTAACGACATTTGATGGTCTACCGACCAAAAAAAAGTTAGAAATGTTAAGTAAAGAAAGGCACCTTCCTAGAGAATTGCATGATTTCATTAATGAAATGAAGCAGCAGTACACCATGGAAATTGTTCATACGCAATGTAAACCTCAATTTACACATGAGTTTGCACTTTCTTCATTGAAAGCAATGGGGTACAAGATTGCCGTTTGTTCTAATTCAGTTAGAAATACAGTTGTAACAATGATGGAAAAAGCCTCACTTTCACATTATATAGATCTAATGATTTCAAACGAGGATGTAGGACAAGGGAAGCCAAGCCCTGAGATGTATCTGTTGGCAATGAACTCACTAAATCTTAGTCCTGAAGAGTGCCTTATAGTCGAAGATAATGAAAATGGAATAAAAGCAGCTAAGGCTGCTGGGGGGCACTTACTTGTTGTCCATGATGTATTTGAAACAAATTATACCAATATTGTAGACCGCATAAGAGAACTTGATTCTGTCTCTGAGGAGAGTGAATATGGGTGTTAATATATTAATACTAGCCGCGGGACAATCGAGTCCTGAATCGCGCGAGGATAGCTATCCTTTATGTCTTACTGAAACTGATGGTATGTCATTAATTGAACGTATCGTTTTAAACACAAAAAAAATTCCAGATTCCAAGTACTGTTTTGCTCTTCTTGATAAAGATGCAGAAAAATTTCACTTAGATAAAGTTGTTAAGTTATTAGTCAAAGATAGTACTGTAATCAAGATTCCTGAATATACGAAAGGTTCGGCTTGTACTGCATTACTTGCAGCGAGTCAGTTGAATCAGCAGGATGAATTATTGATAATAAGTGCCAATGAATTAGTTAATATAGATTTTTCCAATGTTTTAAATGATTTTAACTTAAGAAAATTAGACGGTGGTACTCTTATATTCAAATCTGTTCATCCGCGATATTCTTATGTAAGTCTTAATACGGATAGAATAGTGATTGAGGCGGCCCAACAGAAGCCTATAAGTCAGAATGCAACTGCAGGTGTATTTTGGTTTGCAAGAACGCATGATTTCGCGGAGGCTGCGAAGAATTTAATTCGAAAAAATGCGAGTGTTAATGGGAAGTTTTATGTTGCTCCAACTTTCAATGAATTAATTTTAAAACAGATGAAAGTAGGAACAATTGACTTAAATGTAGATGACTACAAGTTACTTAAAACTGAAAGACAAGCACAACAATTTGAGAGTGGACTTTGATATGACAAACCATAAGTTAGAGGATATGATCAAAGGGTGGTTTGTTGGCAGTTTTTCACCAACTGCATATAAAACAGAAGCATGTGAAGTCGCTGTCAAGAATTATGTTAATGGTGATAGTGAAGCTCCACATTATCATAAAATTGCAACAGAGATAACGTTGGTATTAAGTGGGCGTATCAAAATGCAAGGAAAGGAATGGGGGCCGGGTGATATTATTGTCCTCTCACCTGGCGAGATAACAGGCTTTGAAGCTCTGACAGATGCATGCAATGTTGTTGTGAAAATTCCTGGAGCATTAGGTGATAAGTATCTCGTTGAGCAATAATATTAACTATCAGTTATTTTAAATAACCATATGCATTGGAATACTTTATTCACGGTATTTCTTGTTTAGGAACGTATACTTTGATGATTTATAATAGTTTTCGTTTGGCAATTTTTGAAATACAAAAACGCTCTTTAAATACTTATGCTGGGTGGACATGGAGTTTAATGAATCCATTAGCTCAGATGGCGATTCTATACTTTATCATGAATTTTGTATTTAAAAGTGACATAGAAAATATGACACTTTGGTTAATCAGCAGCTTAACAAGCTGGATAATCATACAAAGTGCATTATTAAAAAGTTGTCAAAGCCTAGTCTCGCGTAGAGCGCTAATGCAAAATAATAATATATCAAGTTTTTTGTTAGTAATGGCTGATATATTGTCAGAAGTACTAGTTCTAGCACCGTTCTATATTATTGGAATCATTGTTTCTATCTATAACGGCATTCCATTATTTAATCTTATATTCATCCCAGTGTTATTTTTATTTCTTATAGTATTTCTTTTTGGTCTTGGATTAATATTAGCAACATTAACACCAATATTGAGAGATCTACCTTATTTATTAGGCATTGTTCTGCAAGTAGCATTCTGGCTTACTCCGATAGCGTATGCAAAAACTCATATGACAGGAGTTGCTGCCATTATCGTCACGTTAAATCCATTTACTCATTTCATATTGCTATCTCAAGCGATATTTATGGGTAAGCAATTGACTTTTAGCTTATTTCTCATTCCTTTCTTACTAGCGGGCGCTGCATTAATCATTGGGATTTTACTATCTAATTCGTTAGGAAAGAAAACGGTAATTAGTTTATGAAAAAAACAGTTGAATTCAAAAATGTAGAATTGTTAGTTCCTGCATCTGATCGCCCTCAGTCTTTAAAAAGCCTGATTCTGAATATACGGCAATTCTCCAATAAAAAGAAATCTATTTTATCTGTTCCTTCTTTTAAAGCCATGTCAGGAGACAAAATTTGCGTTGTTGGTAGAAATGGTAATGGAAAAACTACTTTCCTTAAGGTTCTTTCAGGAATTTACCCTACAACTAGCGGAACTGTTTGGACGAGTAATAAACCAACAGCAGTATTAGCTGCTGGAGTTGGGCTAGAAGAAGAACTCAGTGTCATAGAAAATATTAATCTTTCCCTCATTCTCAAAAATATTAAAAAAACCGATATCCCTCAAATGCGCCAAGAGATACTCAGTTTCTGCGAATTGGAGGAAGATCAGCACAAACAGTATAAACATCTCTCTACGGGTTTTAAAAGTCGCTTGGCATTTGCTATCGCTATTAGTGAAAAACCTAACATTCTTATTTTAGATGAAGTTTTAGGAGGAGGTGACGAGTTTTTCATGAAAAAAGCAAACAAGAGGTTGGAAGAAACTATAGCAATGGCGGAAACCAGCTTTATTGCTACACATGGACCAGATCAATTTAAAAACATATGTAATCGACTTGTTATAATTGAAAAAGGTAAAGTATTTTTCGACGGAGCTATGGATGCTGGATTATTATTATACCGCGAAATGTACAATTAACTAATAGGTCAAAGATATGGCAATTTCAGTCGTTATATGTGGATTGGTTCGTGATAAACAAAGGCTTCTTAAGAAGATACAAAACTACTCAGATTGGAGAGATCAAGGACTAGTCGACCAAATTGTGTATTCAACTTGGATCGGTGAGGTAGATTCTTATAGCGGCCTAAGAAGGGAACTGGAGCAATCTCAAGTCACCATTCTTGAGATAGAAGAGCCAAGGCTTGTGCTGAAAGGTGGACACCAATTACATCAAATGGTGTCATTCTATTATGGGTTATCGGCATTAAACAACCAAGATCAGTTTGTTTTGAAAACTCGCGTTGACTTAGCTGATAATCATGAATCTATGTTATATGATTTTGCTAATGGTACTCCTTTGGTGGATGATTTCGCGGGTGTTGGATTAAAGCATAAAATTTTAGTTGAAAATGCGTTGATGATGTATCCATTTTTATGCGGCGATGCCCAGTTTTTTGGCCATATCGATGACTTAAAGAAAACGGTTAATATGTCTGCCGAAATGGAGATTGTTTATAATCGTTTAGCTGTAGAGCAGACATTCTTCTTTCAACCATTCAGTGATTGTAAGATTTTTAAGCAGCATTTCTATTGGAATTTACCACATATAAGTGAAATAGCAGATCGCAGAGATGAGCAAGTGCGTGAAGTTATGGATTCTAAGTATATTAGTGATGCCTTAAAAGCATGGTGGCTCATCCTTGATAGCTATTTTAAAGTTGGTTGGGGTGAGTACGATACAGATTATCCAGAACTACACGATTTTAATGAAAGTTTTGAATATAGTGGAGCCTCAAAGATAATTGATGGAAATAAAACGGACATTATCGTAAACCAACGATTTATTGCATCATTGAACTCCCTTTTTACAACAGATATGAGAGATATGATTAAGGGAAAAGTGGCTGAACGTGGTTCTATAAATATGTTCAATATAGAACGAGAGATATTCGATGAGTATCAACGTTTCTTAAAACAATTCAGCGATCTCCCTTCTCCCAAAGCTACGTGCTCAGCCAGTAAGAAGTTATTAATCCATGGAGCCGCGCAACATTTCTTCGTTAAAGATGAAAATGACTCAGCAAGTAAACGCTATCATGAACAAGTGACGGCTCTTCGGCGTGAGAATGATTTTTTAAGAAAGGAACTTAATGTCACTATTAGTAATTCATTCTTTCATCGAATCCTAAGTCGGTTTCTACCAAGAAGTACGATAGTTTTCTTTAAGTATAAAATGCCAAGACTAACCGATTTTTATGCTCGTTATCTTATGCGTAAAAAGGGGAAGTAAGATGGATCTTTTGTCATATTTTTCCATGATAAAGCTAAAACAACAAGTTAATAAAGATAGGGTTCGTGTCGATTTTCTATACAACCACCCTTTCAGATTTATATGTATTTCGTTAATTAAACCGTTTAGACGGATATATAGATTTATAAAGTACCAGAAGCTATCTAATCTAGTCTTATCACAAAAACCAGCAGGAAAATATAATTCAAGTGGTTTTATTGATATAAGTAAACTTGATGAAAATAATAATATCTATAGCATCAATCTCTTATTAAGTGAAAAGAATAAACATGTATCAAATGACGGATCCTTTGAATTAAATAAAATAAAACCAAATACTGATAATAAAAAATTAATTATTGTCCATGCATTTTATCAGCGTGAAGCTGAAGAAATATTCAATCGGTTAGTGGCTTTTACTGACTATGATATTGTGATTACATCACCATATAACAATATTATATGCAAAGCTAAAGAAATCTTAGGACAGGAACGAGTGATCGGGTTCATAATGCCAAACTATGGCCGAGATATTCTCCCGTTTTTAATTTGCTTACAGCTAATTGTGATTGAAAAATATGAATATTTTGTGAAAGTACATACAAAGCGGTCTCAACATTTAAATGACAATGGTGCATGGTTTAATAATAATTTAGACTATCTTGTTGGCAATAAAAATGCAACTGATGGACTGTTTTCTATAATGAGCGATGATGAACCTCAAATATATGGAGAGTATATTCTTCCGATACAAGATCACATAGCGAATAATATTCATTGGTTAACTTACTTGTTAGAAAAAGAGCCAGCCTCAGTTGAGGCATCATTCATACCGGGTACTATGTTTATCGGAAATAGAGCTTTTCTAGTTTTGATACGTGACCTTCAATTACATCTTTTCCAGATAGAAAAAGAAAATGGTCAACTAGATGGCTGCTGTGTCCACGCAATAGAGCGGTATTTTGGGTATATAGCATCAGTGAACGGCGGTAAATGCTGCTCTATTGAGACGTTGATAATGAATGGGATGTTTCATAAATGAGAAAAGTTATTTTACTGAATGGTGCTATAAGAGATACAGAAGAATTTATTCTCATAATTGATTATATTTTATATAAAAAAAGTTTAATTAAAGAAGATGTTGATATTATCATTTCAACTTGGCATGAGGATATAAATAATAATATAGATCTGTTTACTTGGATCGTATCGAAAGGCATTCGTGTTGTTGGTTCTGGTAATATCGATATAGGCGGCCCCGCAAATATATTTAGGCAGTGGCGAACTCTTGATGCCGGTTTAAGTATAATACCTCAAGAAAGTTATATTCTAAAGGGAAGAACTGATAAATTTCTATTAAGAAAAGATGCTATAGATGCATTTTTACAAGTAGACTTAAATTCTCCTGAAATTATTTTTACTATTGAAAATAATCAACTAGCCGTTGAGCATGTGTCTATTAGTTTGCCGTTTATGGCCAAGGATATGATTTATCTTGGTACGCGAGAGGCAATGAGAAAGGTTGTACATTATTCCGTTAGAACTCAATATACAGCCGATCATATATTCAATGGTATTGGTCCAGAATGTTTTCTGTGGTTAGAATCATGCTCACTTGATCCACTCGTTATGTCATTAATACAGAAAGTAGATCTTAGGCAGGTTTCAAATAAACTGATGGTTAATGGCGATGTCTTTAATTTCGATTGGAGCACATTAGACCCTACCATTGTTTCTCTATTCAGAATATGGTTTGATGCCTTTGATAAGAATTATACGTTTATTTCTGATGTAATACACTGTTCTCGTGCTGATGCTTGGGGAATAAATGAAGGAAGTTGGAGTTATCAGACAGGAGATAGAGATGAATATGAAAAAATAAAACTTCTGTTATCATGTCACCCTATATATGATATAAATTCGACTATAGATGCACCATTTATTAATTCGACCAGTATCTTTAGCCCTTCAAATGAAACTGAGTGGACACCAATGTTACCATTCAGAGATAAGTTGGAGGAAATTAGGAATATAGAAAAACGAGAGTACTCTGATATAGTAATATTAAGACAGAAGTTAATTTCTAATGAGCTTTCTAAGATTAATCCAGATGCCAACTTGCTAAGTAATGCCTTAGCTTGGAATATAAGGCAGCGCGATAGAGATACGCTGGAAATGGTTTATCATTGGATGCTGGAGCATGATAAAAAATTAAATTATGTATCTGATAATGATAAGTTGTTTGTACTTGAAAGAATGTTGGATATTTTCACATTCTCACAAAATAAAGACTTAATTAATGTTGCTATTAAAAAATTAAAACCATATTTTAAAAAATCAGCGTCCTTGCAAATTCGCTTAGCTGAGTTTTATTTTACCAAAAGAGCTCTCTACAGAGCACTATATTGGTTTGGGATAAGTTATCGATCGATGCCTAATAACTTAGGTGTTAATCATGGGTTAGGTTGCACACTACTCGATCTTGGATTTACAAGGCTTTCGCTTAGATTTTTAAAGAATGCTCATAGAATTATGCCTTCAGACCAGACCGCTATTTATACTCTAATTAGAGCTCTTTATAACTGCGGGAAAAAGCAAGAGGCAAGCATTCTGCTACAATACTTGTCTGGCAATTTGAGAATTGATGCAGAGAGGATTTTAAATGTTAAATAAGTTGAGCCATAGATCGCGTTGGCAAAAAAAGTTTGGTGACTCGGTCAGACTCGCGTACTCTAAATCCAGTTATAAAGATATACAAAGCTTTGATTGGTTCTTAGATAATGTTTATCTAATTTCGACTAAGAAAGATTCTCATATAGATTTCAATGAAGAGTTTTATTTAAAAAATAATATTGATGTTAGAAAGGCAGTGGAAAATGGTTCGTTCTGTTGTGGGTATATTCATTTCTGTCTTTGTGGTCACCTTGAACCAAGGTTTTGGAGTACAAAGCGTATATTTGACTATAATTCATGCGGTCCCCACCTTGCAGAAGGACTTGCAGAACCATTGAATGCTAGAGCTCTGCCAATTTATACTCCTGACCTTAGCCAGTTACCACCCAGTGATTATCGTTCGATTGTTATATTTATTCCTTACTTGATTGATGATTTATTTTTTGCTGGTTACACTGGCTTCTTCTCTGATCTATCCAAGATATTCGACCATTTTGATAGCATAACAGTTGTTGTTAGTATCGGAAGTCCGAATCCTAGGTTACTTGATCGGTACTCCTCAAAAATAAAAGTTATCTCTTTGTCAGATGTGGAAAAAATAGAGTCAAAACCTGATTTGATATATTGCTTTGATACTGAAACTTTCTTTCAGGCTTCCGATATTTTTAAAAGTCCTGAAATTACGGTTTATTATTGTCAAGATTTTGAGCCTGGTTTTTTCCCTTTTGGCTCTATGTACACAAGAGCTCTTTCGGCGCTTTATCTTTCTAAGAACATTATCTTTTCCACTAAGATCTTGAAAGACTTCGTTGTTGAGAAATGTCTATTAAATAGTCATGCTAACTTATATATTACTGCCCCGATAATAGAACCAATCGAGTGTGTAAAAGAAAAGAAAAATAGGATTTTTTTCTATTTTAGACCCGAAAAATTCAACTCTAGAAATATGCCTGAAGTAATCCTCACAACTGTAGAACAGTTTTGCAAGAAACATTCTGGATATGAAATATTTCTTGTAGGGACTGTTGATACTTCATATTCTATTAAGATCCACAACACGGATGTTACCGTACTCAGTAAACTACCCAAAAAAGAATATATAGACTTATTGGCTTCTTGCGATGTTGTCATTGCACTAATATATTCTGCTCATCCAGGTGTCATCGCATTCCAAGCTGCAGCCTCTGGTATTCCAACTGTAACTAATGAATTTGATAATAGAAAAAAAGATTACTTTCTGAAAATATCCAATAATTTAATTCCTTATAATCCAGTTGTAGATAGTTTATTGGAGAAGATTGAGGAGGCGTTGAGTTTATCTAAGGGAGACACTAGATTCGATTACGCAGCTTATGCTGGCTTGAGTCGTACAACTTTTGAGGAGTTTAACTATAGTATACAGAAGAGTGTACAAAAGACATAAAGCATATTTTATATTCCTCTGACAATACACTCCTATCGTATGAATAGATGTGGGAGTTATCTAGAAGGCATCTCAATTTCTATTAGTAAAATTTTTAGGATATCTGCTGTTCAATTAATACTATGATAATATTCTGGTGCTAATTTTTTATTTTCATATTTTGTTTGTTTCAATCCATACCTGCTTTAATTCTTAAATTAAGAAACACAATGGTATTAAAATAATGACGCTTATATTAGCACAAGATGAATGTTTTCACTTTCTCGCAATTTAGAATTGAGCATAGGTTATACCGTGGTTTAAGTTTAGAAAGGTTAATACATGGTCCACCTCTATATTTCTGTTGTAAGCCATTATAATGATGAAATGATCATTGCTAATGGTGTACTAGCGGAGCTTGCTTCAGATTTTACAGTCGTATTAAAATCCAATACACCTGCGACTGAGAACTTAAAAGAATATACTAAAAACAATGGGGTTTATTTAATAAATAATGATTTTTATTGTGGTTTTGGGGTGAACAATAATTATATATACAATTATTGTTGTGATCTTTTAAACATGGGTCCTGAAGATTTGTTTCTTGTTCTAAATCCAGATGTGATTATTGATAAGACCTCTCTAAATGACCTATTACTTTTGGTTGAAAAGGATAATGCAGAAATTTGCACTATAAATTTATTTAGAGATATGGAAAAACTAATCCCTGAAGAATCAATAAGAAACTTCCCAAGATTATCGACACCAATTAAAACTGCTATTTTTAGGCAGCGATCGGATGTCTATATTAAATCTTCAATAGATGACGCTATTAATATAGATTGGGCGCCTGGGTCTTTTATGTTATTCAGATCTAATGTTTATGGGTGTCTTAATGGATTTGATGAAAGGTTCTTTATGTATTTTGAGGATGCTGACATATGTAGAAGGGCTGGGGAAATGGGTTTCAGTATAATTTATTATCCTAATATCAAAGCGGTTCATCTGGGTTCCTATCGTAATAGAAAATTTTTTTCTAGAAACTTCATATGGTATTTAAGGAGCTATTTAAGATATCACACTGGTTTATAATATTGCGTCGGAAATTTACACTCTTGATGGCTTTCATATAAATATAATTTAATTACTACCGTGGCTACAGCAATGTATCCTTTATAAGTTTAATTATCTGTTCTATATGTTATGCAACATCATCATGATCTTTTTAAATGGAATAATTGTGTGAGATGTTTCTGCTGCTGAACATTATTGTTGAGCTATTCATTCGACAACGATCAGTATGGGGACTAGGACACTTAGCCACTTTAAGCGCATTTGAACTCAGCCATTAACGTAAAATTAAATAAGTAACGTGTCCACTTTATTTAGAATTCAACGCAATAAAAAAGGCTATAAACCATGCAGTTTATAGCCTTACCGTTCTTTTAGCTGACCTTAGCGCATGGTAACAAATTCTTCGGCGGCAGTCGGGTGGATAGCAACCGTATTATCGAAATCTTTCTTGGTTGCGCCCATCTTCACGGCGACAGCGAACCCTTGTAGGATTTCATCCATACCAAAACCGATGCCGTGGATACCGACAATCTTCTCTTCCGGCCCAGCGCACACCAGTTTCATTCGGCATGGTTGGCGGTGCTGCGTAACAGCACTGTACATCGCGGTGAAGGACGATTTGTAGACTTTCACTTGCTCGTCGCCAAACTTCTCACGCGCTTGCGGTTCAGTCAGGCCAATAGTCCCGATGGGTGGATGGCTGAATACCACGGTTGGGATATTGCTGTAATCCAGATGCTCGTCTGGCTTGCTATTAAACAGGCGTTCAGACAGACGACGACCTGCCGCCACTGCCACCGGCGTCAATTCAACGGCACCGGTATTATCGCCAACAGCGTAGATACCTTTGACGTTAGTATTCTGGAATTTATCGACCTCGATATAGCCTTTTTCATTGGTTTTGACACCGCTGGCGGCCAGATTCAGGTTATCGGTTGCCGGTTCACGGCCGATGGCCCAAATCAGATGGTCGACAGTCACTTCTGTGCCATTTTCCAATTGCAGTGTCAGGCTGCCATCGGCATTTTTGATAACCGCTTTCGGTACTGCCTCGGTATGCAGTTTCGGCCCTTCGGTATTCATCACTTCCAACAAGGTTTCAACAATCAGCGGATCAAAGGTACGTAGCGGTGCATGTTTGCGTACAAACAGATGCGTTTCTGTGCCTAACCCATTGAGTACACCTGCGATTTCTACCGCAATATAACCGGCACCCACTACGGCAACCCGTTTTGGCATCTCGTCCAATTCGAAGAAACCATCGGAATCAATGCCGTATTCCGCCCCTGGAATATCTGGATGACTTGGGCGACCGCCGGTGGCGATCAGGATGTGATCGGCAGTTATCTTTTCACCGTTCACTTCCACGGTATGCGCATCAACAAAACGCGCGAAACCCTTAATAACATCCACTTTGTTATTGCTTAAACCACGGTCATAAGACTGATGGATACGATCGATGTAAGCAGTACGATTGGCAATCAGCGTTTTCCAATCGAAATGATTCACTGTGGTGTCGAAACCGTAATCCGGGCCATACAGTTTAATGGCTTCTGCAATTTGCGCCGCATGCCACATCACTTTTTTCGGTACACAACCGACGTTGACACAGGTGCCACCGAGCTCTTTAGCTTCGATCAGCGCACATTTCTTGCCATACATGGCTGCCCGGTTGATCGATGCGATCCCACCACTGCCACCGCCAATTGCCAGATAGTCGTAATGTTTGGTCATCAGTGTCGTTTCCAAGTCGTTTAAAAAATTGCCTATCAGTGTAGCGCTTGATAAAGCTTTATGCATCAATGGCTCTGATAGGCGATTCATTTAGAAAAGAATTATTCTGGCACTACCCATTTCACCAGCGTATGGCCATGGCCAGAAGGTACCAGTGCTTTGTGCAACCACGGCAGCAGCGTGTTCATTTGCTGCTCCAGCTTCCACGGCGGGTTAATCACAATCATGCCAGACGCGGTCATACCGTGTTGGTCACTGTCAGGGCGAACGGCCAATTCAATTTGCAAGATACGGCGGATGCCAGTGGCTTCCAAATCCCGCAATAGACGTTTGACTTGCTGGCGTAAAACCACCGGATACCATAATGCATAGGTGCCCGTTGCAAAGCGTTTATAACCTTCCTGAATACCTTTCACCACATCCTGATAATCAGTTTTCATTTCATATGGTGGATCGATAAGAATCAGCCCACGGCGTGATGGTGGCGGTAACTGTGATTTAAGCTGCTGATAACCATCGGCTCGCTGGACTTTGGCGCGTTCGTCTTTGGCAAATTCATTGCGCAGCAGCGGGTAATCGCTAGGGTGCAGTTCAGTCAGATGGATCTTGTCGTATTCACGCAGTAAATGGCGGGCAATCAACGGTGAGCCGGGGTAGTAACGCAACTTCTCACCACGATTAAAATAATTGATTGCACTCATATACGGGGCTAAATCAGCGGGTAAGTCATCGCGTTGCCACAGTTGGCCGATACCTTCAAGGTATTCACCCGTGCGTTCAGCATGTTCGCCGCTTAACTGATAGCGGCCAGCACCGGCGTGAGTATCCAGATAAAGGAACGGTTTTTCTTTTTCTTTCAAAGACTCAATAATCAGGCTTTGAACGGTATGTTTCAGAACGTCGGCATGGTTGCCGGCGTGAAAACTATGGCGGTAACTTAACATTTTATTTTAACCAATTGATATGTCTGTACATTGCGGCAGTGTTTCTTGCGGCCTTTCTTTGTGAATGCGACAAAACATCGTCGTCAGTCACCGCAGCCAACACATTATGGCAACTAGTATAAACTGTCTGGTGGATAAAAAGTGAAAAGCATTAATTGGTGATAAAAATCTCACCGTTACGCAATGGAAAGGTTGAGGCTGTTGATTGACCAATTTAAGCCGTCAGCCATTGATTTTCATACTGACAGACCTCATCTTAATTATTAATACATAATTTATTCTCTGTTGCTGGGCATTGTCTGGCGCTGAAATTCAAAAAATAATCAGGACTTCCTTATGACAAATCCGCTGTTGACCCCGTTCTCCCTGCCGCCATTTTCTGCTATTCGCCCTGAAGATATCGTGCCTGCGGTGAAATCCGCATTGGATGAATGCCGTCAAGCGGTGGAGCGGGTGGTCGCCCAGCCAGGGCCTTTCACCTGGGATAACTTGTGTCAGCCGCTGGCCGAATCCGATGACCGCTTATCACGCATTTGGTCGCCCATCGGGCATTTGAATTCAGTCAAAAACAGCCCGGAATTGCGTGCGGCTTATGAACAAAGTTTGCCACTGCTATCTGAATACGGCACTTGGGTCGGTCAGCATAAAGGTTTGTATCAGGCCTATGTCAGCTTGAAAGAAGGGCCGGGGTTTGATGCCTTGACGGCTCCACAGCGTAAAGCGGTAGAAAACGCGCTGCGTGACTTCCAGTTATCCGGTATTGGTCTGGAGCCGGAACAACAAAAACGTTATGGCGAAATAGTGGCCCGCTTATCTGAGTTGGGGTCGACTTACAGCAATAATGTGCTCGATGCCACTATGGGTTGGAGTAAGTTGATTACCGATGTTGAGCAACTGAAAGGTTTGCCAGAAAGTGCATTAGCCGCCGCTAAAGCCATGGCCGAAGCCAAAGAGCAAGAGGGCTGGTTGCTGACTCTGGATATGCCGAGTTACTTGCCGGTGCTGACTTATGCCGATAACGCTGAATTGCGCGAAGAGATGTATCGCGCCTTTGCCACTCGCGCTTCTGATCAAGGGCCGAATGCGGGCAAATGGGATAACAGCGAAATCATGGCCGAAATCCTGACATTGCGCCATGAATTGGCTCAATTACTGGGCTTTAGCAGTTATGCCGATAAATCACTGGCGACCAAGATGGCAGAAAGCCCACAACAGGTGCTGGGCTTCTTGAATGATTTGGCAAAACGCGCGCGACCACAAGCAGAAGAAGAGCTGGCGCAGTTACGTGCTTTTGCTGAAAAACATTATGGCGTCAGCGAGTTAGCCGCGTGGGATATCACCTATTACTCCGAAAAACAAAAGCAGCACTTGTTCTCCATCAGTGACGAGCAATTGCGCCCTTACTTCCCGGAACAGCGGGTGGTAGAAGGGCTGTTTGAAGTGGTTAAACGCATTTATGGTATTACTGCCAAAGAACGTCACGATGTTGATACCTGGCATCCAGATGTGCGTTTCTTCGAGCTATATGATGCCAGCGGTGAACTGCGCGGCAGCTTCTATCTGGACTTATATGCCCGTGAACACAAGCGCGGCGGAGCCTGGATGGACGATTGTGTCGGCAGCTTGCGTTTAGCGAATGGCCAATTACAAAAACCTGTCGCTTACCTAACTTGTAACTTTAACGGGCCTGTGGGCGGCAAACCGGCGCTGTTTACCCATAACGAAGTGACCACGCTGTTCCATGAGTTCGGCCACGGTTTACATCATATGTTGACCAAAATTGATACTGCCGGTGTCTCGGGTATCAACGGCGTACCGTGGGATGCGGTCGAATTACCAAGCCAGTTTATGGAGAATTGGTGCTGGGAACCGGAAGCACTGGCGTTTATCTCCGGTCATTACGAAACCCATGAGCCACTGCCACAAGAGATGCTGGATAAACTACTGGCGGCGAAAAACTATCAGGCGGCGCTGTTTATCCTGCGCCAACTGGAGTTCGGTCTATTCGATTTCCGGATGCATTATGAGTTCGATCCGCTGACTGGCGCGCAGATCCTGCCGATCTTATATGAAGTGAAAAAACAGGTCGCGGTAGTACCATCGCCAACTTGGGGCCGTTTCCCACATGCTTTTAGCCATATCTTTGCCGGTGGTTATGCCGCGGGTTATTACAGTTACTTGTGGGCGGAAGTGCTCTCGGCTGATGCTTTCTCGCGCTTTGAAGAGGAAGGTATTTTCAATGCCGCAACGGGGCAGTCGTTCCTCGATAATATTCTGTCCCGTGGCGGTTCTGAGGAGCCAATGACGCTGTTCAAGCGCTTCCGTGGCCGTGAGCCGCAGTTGGATGCTATGCTGCGCCATTACGGTATTAAGGGCTAGAATGTGTCACAAGTAAGTATTTGTTTATTGTCTGAAGCAGGCGCCGATCCCGGCGCCTTGTCTATTCTGGCTGAACGCTGGGGTTTGGTGTCTGACGAGCAGTCTATTATGGCGCTGGTATTAACACCTGAGCGCCTAGAGCTGCGTAAGCGGGATGAGCCAAAACTCGGCGGCATTTATGTTGATTTTGTTGCTGGCACGCTAGCCCATCGTCGTAAATTTGGTGGTGGGCGCGGTGAGGCGGTGGCTAAAGCTGTCGGTATCAAAAAAGGGTATCTGCCGCGCGTGGTTGATGCGACGGCAGGCCTTGGGCGAGATGCTTTTGTCCTGGCGGCACTGGGTTGTCATGTGCAGATGCTGGAGCGCAATCCAGTGGTTGCTGCATTGCTGGATGATGGGCTGCGCCGTGGTTATCAGGATGCGGAAATTGGCCCGTGGTTACGCGAGCGGTTAACGCTATTACATGCTTCCAGTTTAACCGCGCTGGCGGAAATTGAACCTCGGCCCGAAGTCGTGTATCTCGATCCTATGTACCCGCACCGGCAAAAAAGTGCGTTGGTTAAAAAGGAAATGCGGGTATTCCAGTCATTGGTCGGGGCTGACGAAGACGCCGATGGTTTACTGGCACCGGCGCGCGCATTGGCAACCAAACGGGTGGTGGTTAAGCGCCCGGATTATGCCGAACCACTGGCAGGGGTTGCTGCTCAGGCCGCAGTGACAACTAAAAGTCATCGTTTTGATCTTTATTTGCCTTAGCGGCATGCCTTTAGATATAGGCTGTGGCACTTAAGTGTTTGCAGCCTGTCATAAAGGGTTAGGCCGTTAGTAGTGGCGCACAAATAAAATCGTGGGCAGTTAGTTGATGCTTACCCGCGAGTTTAATCACCATATCTGTCTGATCGGTATGATCAAAATTAATCATTAAATAAGTGAGATCACTCGTCTCACCATAAAATTGTGCCACTTCTGTACGACCACGATGATGGTCTGTAGATCTAAATTCATCCGTTAGTATAATGTTACCGTTCGCCAGAGATGATAAATCTATTTTATCCTGACCAGATTCAAAGTCATATATTGTATCCGCAGCATTTAGTGTTGAATCATTTATATCACTATAACGAAATATATCTCGCCCTTCCCCTCCCCAAAGATGATCAGCTCCTGGCCCGCCATATAATTGATCATCGCCACCGGCCCCTTTTAAAGTGTTATTTACCTGATTGCCAATTAATACATCATCACCACTGCCTCCATTGGCGTTTTCAATTGTCACATTAAAAGCAATAGAGATATTCCCGGTTAATCCTCCGACATTCGAGAAACTGCCCTGATTAAGGTTAATCATTTGATCCTGCGTATAACCGGAGAAGTCAAAAGTATCAATACCACCCGCATCCCATACACAGAATATTAATGGATCGTTACTGTTGCGCGCACTGAAATGCCTTCTACCACTATTAGAATTAAAACCATAAGTAGTATTACCGGTACGGGTATGCATATTGGCACCGTAAAGATATTGGAGTGCAGCGATATCATACAGTTGTGGCGTGGAAGCAAAATACTCGTCATGGTTTTTACTTGGGTATGACTTGATAAACGGGTGCATGACACTTTCTCGGTGTGATAACCCATCGGTATGTTTCAAACCAACAGCATGTAAAATTTCATGAACGATAACGTAACCGCCCCTGTTTAAGTAAGTGGGAGTAAGATTCTCTGAGTGATCGGCATTAATACATATTGGGCTTAAGTTTCCTGAGTTAGGTGAGAACGCATAACCGCTGATATTCATCGGGCTTTCTGGGTATGCATTAATGATGGGAATATTAGCTTTAGTATCGTTAACCTCAATAAATCTTATATTTGCCACATCTGCTATATTTTTAAACGCGGTTTTTGCCTGGTCAATCTGTAACTGATTAAGAGACGATATTGGATGTTTATGATTGAGTTCATAACTATAATATCCACGTGGGATGCTCTGAGTAAATGAATAAGTTACAACAGGGATACTATCGCTTTTTTTTGTTTTCCATTTTTCATTATAAGGTATTGTTGCGTGCTTTATATTTCGTAACTTATTATCAATAACGTTTCTTATCTCTTCCATGAATACTTCATCCTGTAATGATTTAAAATAATATACTTTGATATTTATTAGTGCGGTTAGATATTACTGATGAGATTTCTATTTTAAATAAGTGAAATCTTAAAGAGAGATTTTAATATTAATGAGTTAACGTATATAAATACGAGTGGTGAATGTAATTGGGTATAATCCCATATTCTTATCAATATTTATCTCAAAGAATATGGGAGTTTTATTATTTACAGCACGCCTTGGGCCAGCATAGCATCGGCCACTTTGACAAAGGCGGCAATATTAGCGCCATGAACATAGTGAGTTTGCTTACCTTCTCCGCCATATTCGACACAAGATTGGTGAATATCCAGCATGATGTGATGCAAGCGGACATCAACTTTCTCTGACTTCCAGCTCAGGCGAGCCGCATTCTGTGCCATTTCCAGGCCAGAGGTTGCAACACCACCGGCATTGGCGGCTTTACCTGGTGCAAACAGTACACCGGCATCGAGAAAAGCATCAGTAGCCTGAATGGTCGTTGGCATATTAGCGCCTTCGGCCACGGCTTTAACCCCATTGGCAATGAGCTGGCGGGCGGCAGGTAAGTCCAGCTCGTTTTGTGTTGCACATGGCAGGGCGATATCAACCGGCACATTCCACGGTTGTTGGTCGGCTAAATAAACCAGATTACGTTCGCGCGCATAATCTTCAATACGGCCATAACGTTTGTTTTTAATCTCAGCTAAATGGGCCAGTTTTTCCGGTGTGAAACCGGCTTCATCAACCACTGTGCCGCCGGAATCAGAAGCAGTAATGACCTTAGCACCCAGTTCCATGGCTTTTTCGATAGTATATTGGGCTACGTTACCGGCACCGGAAACAGAAACTTTTCTACCTTCAAAACCTAAACCGTGACGTTTTAGCATCGCGTCGGTGAAATAAACCAAACCGTAACCGGTCGCTTCCGGGCGAATCAGACTGCCGCCGAAGGAAAGCCCTTTACCGGTGAAAACACAGGCGGTGTTATTAGACAGTTTCTTCATCATGCCGGACATAAAGGCTACTTCACGGCCGCCAACACCAATGTCACCCGCAGGAACATCAGTATCCGGACCAAGATGACGGAAAAGCTCGGTCATCAACGCCTGACAAAAACGCATCACTTCAGCCTGACTTTTCCCTTTCGGATTAAAATCAGAGCCGCCTTTGCCCCCGCCCATTGGCAGTGTTGTCAGGGCATTTTTAAAGGTCTGTTCAAAACCCAGGAACTTAAGGATGGATAAGTTTACTGATGGATGGAAGCGCATCCCGCCCTTATAGGGGCCAATCGCGGAGTTAAACTGAACACGCCATGCACGGTTAACCTGTACCTTTCCTTGATCGTCAGTCCAGGCAACGCGAAATTGGATGACGCGTTCCGGTTCGACTAAACGTTCCAGTAGGCTCTGTTCTCGGTAATGAGGGTTTTGCTCCAGAAAGGGCCAAAGTGACGTGAAAACTTCACGTACGGCTTGGAGATATTCTGGTTGGTTGGCATCACGTTGTTGTAAAGATTCTAAAAATGACTCCAGAGAGGTTAAAGCATTCATCACTAATAATTCCTTGTACCAATTAAGACTCTCCTGACAGATTTTTGCGGCCTATTATTATTATCCAAAATAGTGAGGAGACGATGTTGTGCATCTTCGACTATATCACTGGTTTATATTCATGCCGCAAGGGATTTTGACAAAAACTTAGCAGGGTTATTAATGTGAGGAAATATAGGGTGAGGGTGGGGTTCAGCATAAAAAACGCCCGCGAAAGGCGGGCGTGAGAGGTGATAATGCTAAGCTAGTGTGGTTTATGTAGCTTAATCGTCTTCACCATTTTCATCATCGCGCAGTGGTACGATGAGCATATCGACATGTACGGTGTTGATCAGTTGGCGTGCTGAAGACATCAACTTGCTCCAGAAATCCTGATGATGGCCACATAATACCAAGTCCATATCGTATTTTTTAATGGCATCAACCAGTACCTGACCCAAATCGCCACTACCACTCAGCGTTTGTTCAATTGGATAGCCTGCGTTTTGAGAAAGCTCGGTCAACGCATTGTGTGTTTCTTCAGAAATGCGTTTCTGCATATCGCCAAGATTAACGTCGATCAGGCCGGTATAGAGATCTGAGTAGTTTACATCGACATGGATCAGGGAAACTTTGGCATTGTACGGTCTGGCCATTGAAACCGCTTTTTCCACCAACACCTTACTTTCCGGAGATAGGTCAACCGCAATCAGAATGTGTTTGTAAGCCATAAGTAAACTCCTTCCATAATGTTAATTAATGGGTAAGCAAACATTCAACCTGTTGAACGGGTGCTAACGCGATATCTACATAGTACCATTATGACCCCTAACCGAAGTGTTTCACGGATCACAACACACTGTTTTGATGATGATCACTAAAGTCAGTGTCTGTCTTTTTACACCAAAAACTGACCAAACTCTACCGCGCATGGCCCTAATATATCGTCGCACTGATTGAATTTAAAGCAGATCATTATCCTAAGTATAGCGCTGTTCAGATAGCATGATGTGGGGAATTTCATATTTGTGATGCAAATATAACCTAAAAATAATGGCTGTTTGATTTACATAAATCAGTTAAGAAAGATTAATATTTAGACACTGTTTTCGGGTGCAACCCGCATTTTATAGAGAGCAAAGTTCGTTATAAGTTAATACTAATCGATACTTAACAAACACCCAATTTGGCTTAATTTAGAGATTATCAGGCTATTTCTCATTTCATTTCCTACACTCATAAAGGGAGTTCAACACGTTCGGATAGTGTGTCGAGTGAATATCACATCGAGTCACCATCAGTGAGCGAACAATAGGGGGTGGCTTTTGAGGCCCTGGGGGTGTTTGTATCGGCTAGAGTGAGCGATGGCGCAAGGGTTCAGGGGAATGGATCTGGTGCGTGTGATATCGCTGGGAGGATGATTATGATCAGTACCGTCGCGCTTTTTTGGGCTTTGTGTGTGGTATGTGTAATTAATATGGCACGTTATTATTCATCACTGCGTGCTTTGTTAGTGGTATTACGTGGTTGCGACCCGTTGCTGTATCAATACGTTGATGGCGGTGGATTTTTCACCTCTCACGGTCAGCCGAGCAAACAGATTAGATTAGTCGGTTATATCTTTGCTCAACGTTATCTTGATCATCATGACCCGGAATTTATCCGCCGTTGTGAGAGGCTACGTGGACAGTTTATGCTGACCAGCGCGTTATGTGGTTTGGTTATGGTCAGTCTGGTGGGCTTAATATTGTGGTATTAGTATGAACTTTTGGCATAAAAATAGGTAAAAAGGCGACCAATAAGGCCGCCTTTTTATTTATCTCAAATTCGAGTTTGCTCAATTTGAGTATGACTATTTCGCTGGATTTAGATAAATTTCAACGCGATCCAGTACAACCCGCCGGAAAGAAGAATTGAGATTGGCAAGGTTAAGACCCACGCCAACATAATGTTCTTCACCGTCTTACTCTGTACACCACCGCCATCCACCAACATGGTGCCGGCAACCGCTGATGAGAGCACTTGAGTTGTCGATACTGGCATACCGGTATAACTCGCAATACCGATGGAGACCGCCGCAGTCATCTGGGCAGAAACCCCTTGTGCGTAGGTCATGCCTTTCTTACCGATTTTCTCACCGATAGTCACTGCAACACGTTTCCAGCCAACCATGGTACCCAAAGACAGGGCCAGAGCGACGGCAACGATAATCCAGGTTGGTGCATATTCCACGGTTTCTAACAAATCTGTACGCAGATTATTGAGGAAACGGCGGTCTTGAGCACTGGTTTCTGGCAGTTTGGCAACGGCCCCAGCGGTCTCAGCAACACACATCAGCAAGCGGCGCATATGGCTACGTTGATCGACCGTCAGGTCGTCATAGCTTTGCAAATTCGCTAACAGCGTCTGTGCATGATCAATTGCTATCATGGCGCGTGAACTATCACAGTGGAACTGTTCTGGGGTGTTTGGCAATGTATCTGGTGTCGGTACCAGTGGCTTCAGCGCGACAGCATGAGGCAATGCTTCAACATGCTGCTGATAATATTGTTGCAGATGAGTCACTGCATCGCGGGTGCGGGCAATATCATAGCCTGTTGCATTCATATTCACGACAAACCCAGCCGGAGCCACGCCGATTAATACCAGCATGATCAAGCCAATCCCTTTCTGACCATCGTTAGCGCCATGAGAGAAACTCACGCCAATAGCCGATAGGATCAGGGCAGTACGGGTCCAGAATGGCGGTTTACGTTTACCGTCTTTCTTTTCACGTTCAGCAGGTGTCAGGTGAATACGTTGCTGCTTCTTGGTTCCATTCCAGTAACGACGTAACAGGAACACCATCAAACCGGCAATAACCAGACCCACAATCGGGGACAGGATTAAAGACAGGAAGATTTGAATCATCTTAGGAACGTTCAGTGCATCTACTACAGATGTACTGGTCATTAATGCATTGGTTAAACCAATACCGATGATTGCACCAATCAGCGTATGCGAACTGGAGGCTGGGATACCGAAATACCAAGTGCCCAAATTCCAGATGATCGCCGCCAGCAGCATAGAGAAGACCATCGCCAACCCATGTGCCGAACTGACATTTAACAGCAGATCAGTAGGCAGTAAGTGAACAATGGCATAAGCCACGCTCAAACCACCCAGCATCACGCCGAGGAAGTTAAACACCCCTGCCATCACGACAGCCACCTGTGAACGCATGGCGCGGGTATATATTACGGTTGCAACCGCATTGGCTGTGTCATGAAAACCATTGATGGCTTCGTAAAACAGCACAAACAACAAAGCAAGAACTAACATTAGGCCGGTATGGAAATCCAGGCCAGCGAAAAGATGTAGCATAAGCGTTACGCCAGTTTGTGGACATGAACGCGGCGCATTATCAGTGACAATGGGGGGTGGGGAAAAGGAAAATATGACCTTTTTTTGACATGACCGCGGATGAATTCGCCATTTTTAACAACATATGCATGTTATATCAGCAGGTTACTTAGTTTTACTCTATGAGACATTTTCTTACTATAGCTTCCTGAGAGTGGGCGACTTACAATCTCCCGCCGCTAATTTGTCGGTTGAATGAACAAATAGCATGCGACCTGGCGAAAAAAAACGGACACTTTTGCAGTGATGATGATTTTACTCAGTGAGGCCCAGTGTGGAACAGTTTGATGTGGTAGTGATAGGCGCAGGTGCTGCGGGCCTGTTTTGTGCAGCTCAAGCTGGGCAAGCCGGGTGCCGGGTACTCTTGGTGGATAATGGCAAAAAAGCTGGGCGTAAGATCCTGATGTCCGGTGGTGGCCGCTGTAACTTTACCAATATGTTTGTCGAACCCGCAGCTTACCTCTCACAAAACCCTCATTTCTGTAAATCTGCTTTAGCACGTTACACCCAATGGGATTTCATTGACCTGATGAATCGCTATAACATCGCCTGGCATGAAAAAACGCTAGGGCAACTGTTTTGTGATGATTCAGCCCAACAAGTGGTTGAGCTTTTACTGAAAGAGTGCGAATTGGGGCAAGTCACGATTCGATTACGCAGCGATGTGTTGTCAGTTGAAAAAACCGAAACGGGTTTCGTGTTGCAGGTTAATGATTTGAAAGTGAGCGCTCACTCACTTGTGGTGGCTTCAGGTGGATTGTCTATGCCCGGATTGGGAGCCTCTCCCTTCGGCTATAAGTTGGCAGAACAGTTTGGTTTGAAAGTATTACCGACCCGCGCAGCACTGGTTCCTTTCACGTTGCATAAGCCTTTGTTAGATCATCTACAAACACTTTCGGGTGTTTCAGTCCCAGCGGTGGTGACGGCAGAGAATGGTGTCAGTTTCCGTGAGAGTATTTTATTTACCCATCGTGGTCTTTCTGGCCCAGCTATTTTACAACTTTCAAGCTATTGGCAGGCTGGCGAGTATGTGAGCATTAACTTACTTCCTGATACTGATTTAGACGAATTTCTGAACAATGAGCGGCAAGTTCACCCCAATCAGACGTTGAAGAACACGCTGGCTCAACTGTTACCTAAGCGGTTGGTGGAATGTCTACAGACGCTGGAACAACTGCCGGATGTCACCTTGAAGCAGTTAAATGTACCGCAACAGGCTGCGTTGGTGGCAAACCTGCAACAGTGGCGGGTACAACCTAATGGAACAGAAGGCTATCGTACTGCTGAGGTCACGATGGGTGGCGTCGATACCCAAGAGCTCTCTTCCAAAACCATGGAAGCTCATAAAGTGCCTGGGCTGTACTTTATTGGCGAGGTGGTTGATGTCACTGGCTGGCTAGGGGGTTATAACTTCCAATGGGCCTGGAGCTCTGCCTGGGCCTGTGCGCAGGCACTGGCGGCCAAACCGAGATCATAGCGTTTGCTAATCAGCCATCGGCCCCAGGCTTATATAAGCCTGGGGTTTTGTTTCCCTGATGTGGCGTAAAGGCTTAGGTGGCGTTATTTAGCTTGCGCCTCAAGAGTGAAACTCTCTTGAACGGCGACGGCTTCTTGGATGACTACCGTTTCGGTACCTATTTTCGCCACACCACGGCAACCGTCACCATAATGTTCACCTTCCCAACGCCCAACCAGTGCTGCACCAACCGCATTACTCATCACGTTAGTGGCTGAACGACCCATATCGAGGAAGGGATCAACACCCATTAATAGAATCAAGCCAGCTTCCGGGATATTAAATTGGCTGAGAGTGGCTGCGATAACCACTAATGACGCGCGCGGCACACCCGCCATACCTTTAGAGGTCAGCATCAGAATTAACAACATGGTGATTTGCTCGCCCATGCTCAGATGAATATTACATGCCTGAGCAATAAATATGACTGCAAATGAGCAATATGCCATTGAACCTACCAGGTTGAATGAGTAACCGATAGGGAGAACAAAACTGGCAATTTTGTTAGAAACGCCGAACTCTTCCAGTTTTTCTAATGTGCCGGGGAAGGCGGCTTCAGAACTTGAAGTGGTAAAAGCTAACAATGCCGGTTCACTGATACCTTTTATTAATCGAAGCGTACAGCGACCAATCAGAAGAATTGAACAGCCAATTAAAATAAGCCACAACAGGCCCAGGGTCAGATAGAACTCACCCATAAAAATACCGGCACTGATCAATACGCTTAAACCACGTTCAGAAATCATCGCGGATATGGCGGCAAATACAGTCAATGGCGCAAATAGCATGACGTAGCCTGTGAGTTTCAGCATCAAGTGAGCCAGTGAATCTAATACGGAAACAATCGGTTGTGCTTTTTCACCAATGGCGGAAAGGCTAATCCCCATGAAAATGGAGAAGACGACAATTTGCAGGATTTCATTGCGTGCCATTGCGTCAACAATACTGGTTGGAATGGCATGTGAGATAAAGACCTTCGCAGAGAATGGAACCGGTGCAATACCATCCACAGCGCTGGCGGTTGCGGCCACGAAGTTAATACCATCACCCGGTCTTAAGAGGTTAACCACCACGAGACCGAGTAGAATGGAAATGAATGCTGCGCAAATGAACAGGAACAGTGTTTTTGAGAAAACGCGCCCTAATGTTTTGGCATCACCCATTTTGGCAATCCCAACCACTAATGTTGAGATGATTAACGGGGCAATGATCATTTTGATCAATCGTAGGAATATATCGGTGAAAATAGATATTTCAGAAGAGTACGACTTTGCAAAATCAGGGCTGCTAAAGGAGTTTATTAAAAACCCGACAATAATACCTATTATCAGACCCAATATGATCATTGTGGTCAAATTTTTTGATTTCATAATGATTCCATTTATAAGTAGGGTGGTATTGTTTTTCTAAAGTCATTTAATGATGCTGTATTTATCGGTATATTGAAAACGGTGCAGGGCGAAGCACATAGCGCAGCACAATGCACCGGATGATTTAGGAAATATGTTCTACGGTTACAACTAATGAAAAACTAAATATTGAACTCAAGTTTCAATAATGGTGCATGTTGTTGGGCTCCATAGACGTCAGTGTCGCCTACGGCACCAGATACCAGGCTACGCGGCATAACTATTTTGACGGCGTTGGCCGGATCAAACCAAACAATACGATGAACAAGGGCAGGTTCAATTTTATAAAGCCCTGCTATTAGCTCTTTTTTAAATTGGCCGGATGTTTTAATGGATGAATATATATCTTTATCCTTAAACAAAATATCTAGCACTAATTCATATGGCCCGGCATTTTTTGATCTGACGACATGAGCTAAATCTAGAATTGATATTTTCATGCCATCACTCCTTCTGCTGTGACATTTTCCAGCCGAAACTTAAAGGCAATCTCTGGTGTGTATTCCATTAAGTGATAAATGGAGAATTCATAAACCAGACCGGCCCTAATATCTGATGGGGAAAATGGGAAAGCTAAATTACCTGCGGTTGCAATACGGCCAGCATAGCCATAATGAAGCAAGGTAGAGCGGGCCAGTGAGCAAATGCTGTCGGCTGTCGCTTGAGACGGAGCCACAACATCAAGCAGAATACCCAATTCATAAGATGTGGTATCCGGCTCTGGCTCCATTTTTCCCATCACGCCATTTTTGCCGTACAGATGAAAATTAAGCTGCACTGAGTCTGGCTCGATACTCAGATTTTTTTCCACACTTTTGCGCACTTCCAGCAAGATGTTATCGATGTCGGCAATCATAATCGAGTCACGAGTACCGGCAATACTTAGCGTGCGATAACCCACCGGACGAGCACCTTCCAGCTTCACGGTGTAGGGCGTATGTTCATGTACCGATCCAGTGACACGCACCTGACCATTACCCACATCTTTAAAGTTACATGCTTTCAGATTCAATGCCCCACCGGGGCCAGGCAAGAAGTAAGGATCTGATTTTTCATATAATGTATGTGCGGCAGCAGAGGTTTCAGTGAACTGGCGCTTCTCGTTGAAGGTCTTCAACGTAAAACCGGTTTCATCCAGAATACCCATGGCACAGTCAGAACCTGAACCTGGTGTTGCTGCAATGGCAGCGCACTCCAGAATCTTGCCGCAATGTAACGCCAGGCCTTCATCGAACCCCATCATGATAGGGAGCGCGGCGAAGCATGCGGGGTCATAAGCACGGCCACCTAACACCACTTGTGCGCCAGCCTGTAATGCTTCCTGGAAAGGCTCAATTCCCATTTGCGCAACGATATAAGTGGTTGCATCAATGGCTTCATGAGTCAATTCAGGGACAAAATCCAGCGCCTGAATTTTGCCAGCATCAAGGGCTGCATGAACTGCTTCTTTACTCACGTCAGCTGGAATAACCGCCAGAGTAAAGTTTAGCGACTCCTCTTGGGCAATTTCTAAAATGATCTGGCGACACCATTCCAAATGCGGTGCAGCCCCTGATCCCCCTGCGGTGCCGATAACCACCGGAATGCCCTGTTTGACACCTGCGGTTATCATATAGCGCAGATCCCGTTTGACTCCCGCCCGATCGGTAAATGGTTTGCCTGAACCCAGATAGTGCGGGCCGGGATCAGAGGAACCCGCGTCTACGGCGATTAAATCAGGTGATTCCTCCATCGCCCTTATAAAGCTTTCTTCTGGAAATCCATATCCCAGAATGGCTGTTGGCGATAGGATTTTAAAAGTTTTAGACATATCAGTTAGCCTTTGTCTTCAGTTGCGCGATGGTGCGAGTCATCTCGTTGAACACAATGTTCATCCCTTCATCAAAACCCATACCCGGTTTGATGAGCATACGCATTGGCCGGGAGGCGATAGCAACATGTACGCAGGTGCGAGCGCTGATATCGGTTTCGTTACAAGTACCGCCTTGATACGCTTCCATACCTTTTTTATTGCAATACAGAACAGCATCAACAATGTTGTGAATACTGCCCAAGTCTGGGGTTTTGATCTGCACCATGTGACAGCTACCTGCATCAGTAAAATCGATGATGTCTTGGTAGGTGTTACACCATTCGTCGGCCACGATTTTGACGTTCGAACCCAGTTTTTCCAGGTTGTGGGTGATTTCGGTTAACAGACGGATTTGGTCTGGTTTATTGCCCGCATCAACCGGCCCTTCGATATATAAATTCAGTTCACCGGCCTGTTCCTGCAAGCTGGCGATGTACTCTGCGCATAGCATCGGATCCATGTCGAAAATCAGGCCAATAGTGCCGTAAACGTCGATATGTAAATCCGGTTTGTAGCTCGGGTCGACGCGCAAATCACTGACGCGTTTAGCCAACCAGCTCACATATTCACGCAGTTTCTCGCCATTACGCCCCAGTTTTTCATCAACATTATTGATAAGGCCATGTGGCAGAACATCCACACCTTTAAGAATCATTTTATCGACGGCGATATAACGGTCGTCACCGCTTTGACCAAACAGAGGGATCGGTTTGGCAACCAATGGCAGATGCCATTCATCGCACACCACTTCTGCTTTTAAACGGCCAGTCGCTAATGCGGTTGCATCCAGTAATGCCTGAGAAAGACCATAACGGATGGCTGTATGCAGCGGTTTGCCATCAATAGTCACTTCATCAAAGAAGGTTGCGTTCAGACGAAATTCACTGATATCGCGCCCTTCCAGCAGAGGTTTGATGTGTTTTTCCAGGAAAGGAACAAAATTTGCAGCGATAAACAAAGGATCACGGCCACCGGCACCTGAGTATTGTACGGCAGCACAATCGCCCACAGCGACAGCACCATTTTCTAAGATTAGTTGGACGTTAACGCATTCACCCGCCTGACGAATTGCGCTAAATCCCTCAGTTACAGGTTTACCTTGATAGATAAATCCATCCAATTTCGCACCATTTTTGATGGCCTGCTGGTCATCGAAGTAGAAAGATGAGTTGCCTGCGGTGAATAGTGCGTGCTTGATTTTCATTATGGTCTTCCTATTAATTTGCTGTGGGATACGGCGTTAATATCGTCAATAATCATTTGGAATGAAGGGATGCGTCCCTCTTCTTTAGCGCGTTCAGCGATAAAATCATGGTGGAGTGCCAGCACATCTTTAGGCAGGGGAACTGAACCGGGATCGAACACGCGGATTGCGCCGTGGTTATCACGGATTGGCATCATCTTGCCGGAGTTGCAGGTGGCTGGAGCAAAAGGTACATCAAGCACGCCGGCTTCAAAGGCCCGTACAGTCCCTATCGCAATGTCGCCTTGGCCCAGTTCCAGGACTTTATCCATGACGGCGCGTACTTCGCGTTTAATCAGTGCAACTTCGCGATCAACTTCCACGCAAGGTGGGAATTTTTGGTCACGAACCATGTTCAGCATTTGATTGGATGCCCGCAATCCCTGACCATTAGCCTCAGCAGTAGGGATGCCGTAGGCTTCATGAGGGCTTTTAGTTATTACTTTAGTTGCCCCTGCCATCCCGGCGACCGCCGCTCCCCAAGAGATCACCGCGAAGGCACGAGATTCATCTTCCGGGAACCCACCCATCCATTGGTGGAATACTGTGCTGAGCTCGTAATTTTCGTAACCATTGCCACGGAAATACTCATGTGCCAGTTCGCGTAATGACTGAATTGCAGCAATATCTTGCACAATATTACCCACCTGACCGTAACCGACGGTGACGGATTTCACCCCCTGTTCCAGTGCTAGTAGACCCTCTATGATGGCAACTGCATGGGAAACAAATGGCGGGATCAAGGTGCCGGTTAGCGGGCCAAATGGTTCGCGATTGATACGAATACCGTGTTCTTCATAGACCCCAATCAAACGATCGCAGTACTGCCAGTCACGAATGGATTTCTCCAACGTCACACGTTTTGCATAAGGGATGTTGTAAGAGATGCCACCACCTTCGTAGCTGGTAAATCCACTGGCCATCGCGATTTCAGCCAACAGGCGTGCATCGGGTGTACCATGCCGAATTTGCAGTGGCTTAGATAAGGACTCGGTAATGCGGCGACAGGCTTTTACGCCATGATTGACCACCGGTAACCCGTTGAGTTTGGAAGTACCCGCTTCAATGGATTTTTGAATACCAACCGCCGCTTCTTCATAGCGATTGAGACGGGTATAAGCATCAATGGTGGTCGGTAACAGGTCGCAATCTTTTTGTAGTGTTTTCAGTAGCTCAATGTGTTCTTCAATTAACGCTACCCCTGCACGAGGTTGACTCAGCGTGATGCCGTTGCAGTCAGCTTCAAACAAGGCTCTGGCAAAGTTTTTCGACTCAGGAATGGTTTGTTGATACTTGACCCCATCTTCAAAATTCTCAACATCTTTGCCGGTATGCCAGGTTTTTAATACGTGAAAGCGCTCGGACATAAAATCATCTAAAGAAATCTTTTTGTTTCGAAGTTCCATCATGACTCCAATTTTTATTTGTGCAAAATTCGAACACCAGTCTGGGCGGCAGCTTTAGGAAAGCGACGGGAGACATTAGCGAGCAGGGGGAATAAGCCTTGGGTATCTCTGTAATACTCAAACTGGTCAGGGAGCAGCACTTTCCGGCTTTTATCATCTAAATTTCGATATTTCAGCCAGTTATGAATATCAAATGAATCTGCTCGGGAGAGCCAACCTCCGGTACCGATGACTTTTTTCACTTGGGTTAAATCGCGCCCAATTTGTAGGTCAATGTTGCCAGCACAGGTACAAACCTGCGTTTTGGTACCCGCATGGCGTTCAGATGCATATCCGATACACATTCCGGCGAGTAATTGGTCGAATACAATTTCCTCATCGCTCTGGGGCAAATAGTCGGGATGGGCGGAGATGTATTTTAGATAGTGATGAAAAGCATCAATCTTGGTTTGTTGATGAGCAAAATAGTGATCAATCATCATCGTGCCAGTCTCGCCCGCGTTGAGTGCTGAAACGCGCATCCCCAGATCACCTTCAACAGTGCGTTTAATCAGTGGCTCAGGGATACCGTGCATGACGGTGTCAGGCAGTAAATGGTTGTTATAAGAGGAGTAAACATCGGTAGTCGCACCTCCCATATCGATCAGCATGAAGGTTTCCCAATCGGGGACGTGTTGGCGAATTTGCTGTACCAATTCAAAGACTGAATAAGGGGTTGGCAGGGGTTCTTCACCGGTCAGATCGACGATGACATCTAAACCTTTCCCCTTAACAATTTTATGCAGGAAAATGTCGCAAATGGCTTTACGCGCACTATGAGGATTCGGGCTATCGAGGTTGGGTAACACGTTATCGACGATGGTTAAATCTTTACCACCGAGGATCTCTTGCACATCATCTTGCAGGTCACGATTTCCAGCATAGATAATGGCGCACTCAAGGTTAGATTGAGCTAACAATTTGGCGTTTAACAAGCCGTGGCCATAATCACCACCATCAGTACCACCAGTAAATAGCAGGATATCGGGGGGTGATACTTCTAAAGCCCGCACATCTGACTTATTCAGGTTATAGGCAAAGTGCTGTGACACTTTAGCCCCGGCAGAATGCGCGGTGACCTTAGCTGACTCAAGTGTAATACTGGGTACCAACCCAATGGCGGCAACGGCAAGCCCCCCCTTAGCAGAAGAAGAGTAATCAATATTGAGCTCTCCTGAAGCCAACATTGGCCGCGCATCGCGGACATCCAGCACCTTATTTAATACTGAAAAGAACCCTTCAGCTAAATGGTGTGGGGTCGTTGGGGATAATGCGTAGTTTCTCACTTCAATATGAGAGTCATCTGTTACCTCGAATACCGCCCCTTTGGTCCAGGTGGAGCCGATATCGATAGAAACGCTGATCATTGCATACCCTCAGCAGCTTCCTCTGTCTGCATAACACGCTCAATATCGCGTTTCATCAGGGAACAGACTAATTCCAGATCAGTGTCGGGTGCGAAAACACGGTTGAAGCCCATTCCTTTGAACTTGGTTTCGATTTCTGAAAAATCATGTTTACCGATAACCAGGTTTCCGCCGACATAGAGCAATATTTCACCAATTCCGCGTTCAACACAGTTCTCACGCATACCGATGCAATCTACTTCGCCATGTCCATAAATAGAGGAAACGACAATGGCCTGAGCGCCGGTTTCAATGGCTGCATCAATATATTCATCTTGGCTTACCATGACACCGAGATTAATTACGCTGAAATTGTGCATGGTAAATACCCGGTCGAGCACTTTATTACCAACAGCATGGCAATCAGCACCAATGACGCCAATAACAATTGTTGGGTTTTGCATGTTTTGCCCTCTATGTAGATTACATTCCATATATTTTTTTTGGTGGAAAGTTAAAAATTAACAAGGTTTCCACATGAAACTATTATATTTTTCATGACTTACTTCATTCACGTGCTCTATATAAAACCAGATAGTGGCTAGCTGGGATTTCATTGGTTCGTAATGTGCTTCTCCGATAAGTCAAATACAATTGATTTATTGTCAGAACATCTTGAAAAAACAGGTTGTAAAAAAATGATTTTAATTTATTTCGAATTAAATCATCACCTTATTTTTTGTTTTATGTTGATTTTTAATAACCATCTATAAATGCAATGTGAATTGACAGTCATATTTAAATCAAAAGCGTGATCCAGGTATGATTATTATTTATGTCAGTATTGTGATGCTGCTCATATATTTAACCATCATGATTAATAACTGTTATTAGTAATGTTAGTAATAGAGGCATATTTATTAACTCACCCCGCCAGCCACTATTTTGACTAAATGTATCTTTGGATAATATTGTATTAATGATTTGTGATGCAAAGTGTGAATAAGACGATCTCGATCATGCTGATGAGGATTAAATAACAATCCAATAACGCTACCACTATGGGCCACATTCAAACCATAAATGCCACTGTGTTCAACAATATCTAGTAATTGGCGAAATTGCGGTTTAGGCAGTGCGGATTCACTGGCGATAGCACTCAATGTGGTTGCCTCCCCAAGCCTATGACAGCAACGCCTCTCATTCGCCAGGCGAAATTGCTGCATCGCCTTTGCCAAATTGGGTGCTTGTTTCAACAAAAGGGAATGGCGATTTCGTTGGTGGAATTCTGCTGTCACCAGCGTCTGTGAACTTTCAAGCAACACAATATCGATATCAGGTAACCAAGAGAATGGCAGTTGAGTTTGTGCCGTCTGATGATCAAACAGGGTAAGGGCTTTAAATATGGTGCTGTCAGTTGGCTCGAGCGCGACGCAGAGTCGGGCCAATGCCATGTCACTCAGTGATTGCCCAAGTAACCGCGCTGTGGCAATGGCTGTTGCTGCAATATCAGCGGTGCTACTGGCTAAACCTTTTGCAACGGGAATTGTTGATTCAAACTCGATACAGATGCTCTCTGCCAGCAATGGGGGTTCACCAAAGTGCACCAGGACTTGCCTAAGCATTTGACGCATCCGTGGCCGCTCATTTCGCCCCGGTTTTCCTGGTGTAACCGAGACTCTGCTATACCAATTTATTGGACAAGAGATTAGTTTTTCTCCACCGAGGATCCATCCTTGGAGCAATTCACCGCAAGAGGCGGGGCAGCACGCTTCAGCCATGCGAGGGAGCCTCACCGCCAAAATATTTTTGCTGGTAGCACATTATATTGCCGGTGACAGTGACTTATGATTGATATCGGTTTGCTGGGCAGTAAAAGCCAAAACATCACTCAGATTCACGACGTTGCCAATCACCAACAGTGCGGGGGCGTGCAACTTTTGACGTGCGATTTCGTCTTTCAGTGTACTAAGTGTCCCTTTGGCCATTTTCTGCTGTTGATGGCTGGCATACATCACTGCGGCAGCGGGGGTATCTGGTGATTTCCCTCCCTGGATTAACAACTGACAAATTTCTTCTTGTCGGGTCATGCCCATCAGTACGATCAGTGTGCCGTCTAATTGTGCCAACGCGTTCCAATTTTGTGGCTCATTTCCCTGACACATATGCCCGGTGACCACATGAAAGCTGGAAGCATAATGGCGATGGGTCACAGGAATACCGGCATAGGCCAATCCACCAATAGAAGAACTGATACCGGGAACAACTTCAAAGGGGATTTGATAGCGCGAAAGACTTTCAACTTCCTCACCACCACGGCCAAACACGTAAGGGTCACCACCTTTGAGGCGCACCACATTCTTGCCCGCTAAAGCATGATTAATGAGGATTTGATTGATCTGTTCCTGAGGTACCGGATGGTGGTTTGAGGTTTTTCCGACATTAATAATCTGGCAATTGGCCGGAGCTTGAGAAATTAACTCCAAATTGACTAAACGGTCATGAACAAGAACTTGAGCTTCACGAATGGCAAGCAATCCTTTTACAGTGATTAATGATGCATCCCCTGGACCCGCACCAACTAACAATACTTTCCCTATTCTCATTAGAATAACCTTTATAGCAGATGCGGTTTATACCCGTCATACTTCAAGCTGCATATGCGTTGGCTGCACTCACTCACCCGAATCACTTACTCGTGTAAGCTCATCGGGATTTTCTCGCTTGCCGCCTTCCTGCAACTCGAATTATTTAGCATATATGATTTCTTAACGTTAATTATTAAAAATATATTATATAAGCCACGAACAACTTAAAAATACCGCGCCATTATCCATGAATAGATACATCCGATATTTGACCTTGCTCCCATTATTTAATCACTTTATGGAATGAACTCTTCAAAATATATGATGTTCAATTTTTCTTTTGAATTTAAAATTGCATTGTTATCAGTTGTGTTTTTATTAATTAATTTTGTTTTTAACTGTAACATTACATTTATTATTTATAATTATGAAGACTATCACAAAAACGACTGAGTACTATGTCCATATAAATAAAACTGTGTATGTTAAAAAACCAATAAAATACGATATATATTTCTAATATAACTGCCTCGGCAACACCGGCCGTTTAGCGAATTATTTTATGAAATAATGGGTGAGTTACAATGCGTTACAAAATTCCAAAAACTGACTTATTAGTCACATTTGAAGCCGTAGCTCAATATGAAAGCTACACAAGAGCTGCGGAGAAGCTAGCGCTAACGCAAAGTGCCGTTTTCCGCCAGATCACCGCCCTGGAAGAATTCCTTAACGTGTCATTATTCCACCATGTTCGTAAACGGATTTTTCTCAATGATGCAGGGCGTTATTACCTCGATTTAGTCAGGGATACACTAGAACAACTGGAAAAAGATACGCAAAGCATTATGTCTTACCAGTCGACACAACAAGTGCTGGAATTAGCTGTAACTCCCACGTTTAGTACCCATTGGCTTATTCCTAATCTCAGTAGTTTTCATGAAGATCATCCGGAAATTGTACTCAATTTAACTGCACTTACCACAGGTGCTGACTTTTTGAATCTGAAATATGATGCGGCAATTATGCGCGAAGATTTCAGTAGTCCTTGGGCGCAAAATGAGCATCTGTTTGAAGAAGAGTTGGTCCCTGTTTGCAGCCGTATGTTGTGGCGTGATGATAAAAAAGTGATGCGCGCGGAGCAATTGATGGAAGAATTTACATTACTTCATCAAACAACACGTTTGGATGCCTGGTATGACTGGTTTGCATTGTCGGGTGTTAATAGTCCGAAAGTCAGGATGGGGCCACGTTTGGATCTGCTATCAATGTTGATTTCTGCTGTTCGTTCCAACCTTGGGGTGGCGTTATTACCTCGTTTTGCGATTCATAAAGATTTAGAAAATGGGGATATGGTCATTCCTTGTGATTTACCGATGAGCACCGGAAACCATTTTGTTTTGACTTATAAGGACGGAAAAAGAGGGCTACGGAGTTTGCAAAAATTTAGCCGCTGGATCCACGATAAATCGAAAGAAGAAGAGTTGAAAAGAACGTGGGTTGACTAATTTTTATAAATTACTTGTTCGTGAAGTGATTAAATATAAAATTCTCGTTAAGAGAGTAGCGTGTTTTTTTGAAATTAAAAAAGTCATTAGAGTCTTATTAACTAATAAGCATTATGTGTTGCAGAGAGAACAATTGCTTTTTATTTCATTCCATCAATAATGGTTCAGTAACACATATGGTATGTTAATCGGTTATTACTTAATAATTTTATGTAATTAATGGCCAGTTCTGCTCGCTATTTATCATTTAGCTAATTGAGTGAATATAATGTATAAAAATGACTTTTTTTATCAAGAGCTATTCCCTCTTTCTGAGGACCAAACAGAGTATTATTTATTAACAGATAAGTATGTTTCTACTATTAAAGTTGAAGATAAAGACATATTAAAAATTGAGCCGGAAGCACTGACATTGCTGTCTCAACAAGCTTTTCATGATGCTTCTTTTTTTCTTCGTCCTGCTCATCAACAGCAAGTTGCTGCTATTTTGCATGATCCTCAAGCGAGCGAAAACGATAAATATGTCGCGCTTCAGCTATTACGTAATGCTGAGATCTCAGCTAGAGGTGTCTTGCCTAATTGTCAGGATACGGGCACATCGACTATTGTGGCCAAAAAAGGCCAACGAGTTTGGACTGATAGTGATGATACACAAGCCTTATCTCGTGGCATCTATAACACCTTCCGTCACGATAACCTGCGCCATTCGCAAAATGCGGCGTTAGATATGTATACCGAAGTGAATACCGGAACCAATCTTCCCGGCCAAATCGATATTTTTGCTACCCCTGGCGCGCAATATACCTTTCTGTTTGTGAATAAAGGGGGCGGTTCTGCAAACAAAGCGGCTTTATACCAGGAAACAAAAGCTGTTCTGGAACCCAAAAAGCTCAAGGCCTTTTTAATCGAGAAAATGAGAGGGCTGGGAACCGCGGCATGTCCTCCTTATCACATTGCTTTTGTTATTGGCGGAACCTCTGCGGAATTAACACTGAAGACAGCCAAGCTGGCCTCAACCAAATATTATGACAATTTGCCAACCGAAGGTAACGAATATGGTCAGGCGTTTCGTGATACGGCACTCGAACAGGCATTACTACAGGCATCTCGTGAATTTGGCTTAGGTGCTCAGTTTGGTGGCAAATATTTTGCTCACGATGTGCGGGTTATTCGCTTACCGCGTCACGGAGGTTCCTGCCCAATAGGTATGGCTATTTCATGTTCTTCTGACCGTAATATTAAAGCCAAAATTAACCAGGAAGGTATCTGGCTCGAAAAATTAGAACACCATCCTGAACAATATATTCCTGAACATTTGCGAGTGAATAACGAAGGGACGGTGGTAAATATCGATCTTAACCAGCCGATGGATAAAATTCGTGAACAACTTTCCCGTTATCCGGTATCTACCCGTGTATCACTTAATGGCCCGCTGATCGTGGCGCGCGATATCGTTCACGCTAAGCTGAAAGAGCGCTTAGAGCAGGGAGAAGAGTTACCGCAGTACATGAAAGATCACCCAGTCTATTATGCTGGGCCGGCGAAAAAGCCTGACGAGTTTGTTTCAGGTTCGATGGGGCCAACCACGGGTGGGCGTATGGATCCTTATGTGGATCTCTTCCAATCCCATGGTGGCAGCCTGGTTATGTTGGCAAAAGGCAACCGTAGCCGGCAAGTTACTGAAGCTTGTCAGAAACACCGTGGATTTTATCTGGGTAGTATCGGCGGTTCTGCGGCTATTTTGGCGCAGGAGTACATCAAAAGTCTGGAATGTATCGAGTACCCCGAGCTGGGAATGGAAGCAGTGTGGAAAATGGAAGTTAGAAACTTTCCGGCCTTTATTTTGCTGGATGACAAAGGCAACTCTTTCTTTGACCAGATTCAGATGAAGGCATGTGCTGGTTGCCAGCAATAGTTCCTATTTGAGGGTTTCATTGTGCATGAAGAACGGTATCAACAACGGCAGCAACGTCTTAAAGACCACGTTGAGACACGTGTTGCTGATGCGACCAAGACGGGCGGCGTCATTATTGTATTTACCGGCAATGGCAAAGGGAAAACTACGGCTGCTTTTGGGACAGCCACCCGCGCGGTGGGGCATGGTATGCGGGTCGGTGCGCTTCAGTTTATCAAGGGGGCATGGGAAAATGGTGAACGCAATCTGCTGGAATGCAATGGTGTCGAGTTTCATATTATGGCGACGGGTTTTACCTGGGATACACAAGATAAAGCGGCTGATACCCTTGCGGCAAAAGTGGTATGGGAACAGGGCTGCCGGATGTTATCTGACCCCTCTTATGAGCTGGTGATTTTGGATGAGTTGACTTACATGATTACCTACGGCTATTTGGCGCTGGATGAGGTGATTATCGCGCTAAAAAGCCGACCGAAGAATCAAAGCGTTGTTATCACTGGGCGTGCTTGTCACCGTAACATTATTGATCTTGCGGATACGGTTAGTGAGTTGCGGCCAATTAAACATGCATTTGATAGTGGGATTAAGGCGCAAAAAGGTATCGATTGGTAAGTTAATTGATTAGATTTTTGATTTTAAAAGATTATTTATTGACGTATAAACACCAGTTATGTGCTTCCATCGGTATGCGTGTGCTAACGATAAGCAGGGATATTAAAGTGAGAAGGTCAGGGTTGGGTCAATTCGCAGCGAGATAGATTTGCAAATACCAAGACGGTAAGTACAGATATGTCTCAGTGCGTATGCTTTTCCCTGATCCTCCAGACAAATTCGGTCAACTCAATGGAGCTATTATATTATTGCAGTGTCAGTATCCTTTGAATGGTTAACATAACGGCGCTCTCTGTATTTCTGCCTGTGATGAAATTTGCAGCAGATTTAGTTTCTTCAAAAGCATTACGCATGGCGAAACTGAAGGTCGCTCTTTCCATTAATTCAATATCATTCAGCCCATCACCAAACACCATAGTCTCGTCTTTATTAACATTTAATAAATTCTGTAGGATTTCGACTGTATGCCCTTTATGCACGCCGATATCGGCAATATCAATCCAGGCATCTTCAGAAACAACGATATAGGCTTTATCAAAGAATTCGTGAAGATGAGGTTTAAAATCAGGGCAGCGACCCTTTTCGTCATAAATAGAGATTTTGACAAAATCATGATTCACATGATAAAAATCATCGACTCTTGTCACTTTTGCATATGACTTTTTAATTTTACTTTCCATTTCTTTAGAAACAGAACTTTTAATAAACGCGCCCTCTGCTGTACAAGCAATGATGACGGGTTCTTTATTAATGGCTTCTAGTTTTGTAATGATATTCAGCCCAAGTTGATTTTTAATCAGAGACTGATAAACATATTCACCTTTATATTTTATTCTGGTGGCACTATCACCCAGAATCCAGAACTGTTCAGCATCACCCTTGAATAGTTCCTCTACACGCTCACATTGCTTACCGGTACATATCGCAAAATGAACACCTTTCTGTACCATGATTTTTTTGACGTCCTGAAACATTTCTCGATTGTAATCCCCTTTCTCATCAAGAAAAGTGCCATCCAGATCGGTAATTATTAGTTTTATCATTGTAGGATACCCATATTTTCAAAGTACTAATAAAGATTACAAAACATTATATTATTGTCACGCGGAAATATGTTTCTTTTTTGGAATATGTACCATAGGTAAAACAATATGTTTTTTAGTGAAGCTATTTTAAGCAATAGATTATCAGGCGGTGAAATGTTAATTATTTGTTGATAAATAGGTTGGTGGGATTATGGTGATAAAAAACGAAAAAAACAGTAGTGGCAATTTTTATAGCTTGTTAATAATAACATTCATAGAGTAATTTTATTTTATTAGTATGTCACAATCGCTTTCTATTATTACTAATTTAACTTAAATAAGATTTAAATCCTGCTTAATAACTTTTATAAAAAAGAAGGGTTATTATTGTAAAATGTAATGATATAATTTTTACCACTGCATATGTGGTTACTTTGCTTTGACACCTCTGTGTATATAGAAAATATAATATTAGGTTGCATTCCTATTTAATAAAATAAATCATTTAAATTAATTAACTTCTCTTTATTAAAAGTTTTATCTAAAGGACTATACAGTGACATATTCTAAATCTCTCTGTCTTATATTGGTGTCGGCATTGTTATCGGGTTGTGCTGGCAAGCAGGTCTTTGATACTGAAGTCGAAAAGAAAGCTATTCGTGGTGATAATGGCGCTGAAATACCGATATCTGCATATAACGCATTGGAAGTTGGTGGCAGCCATGCGACTGATACCTCGTTGCGCCTTGTTACCCGTGGCGATACTGCTGCCGCTGTAGGAGTCTCTGTCGTGGCTTTTGTGGCTCAAGCATTTGCGGGTAGTGCTTCAGGTGGTACTTTCAGTAAAGAGGATTTAAGGGGAACGAAAATAGTGGTCTTGAGTAATCCAAGCATTGGTTACTTCATGCCAAATATTGAAACCGAAATAAAGAAAGGACTGGCGGATAAACCTAAGCATCTTTATATGGAGAAAATAGAAGTACGTCCAAAAGTCTGGTTACTGATGTATGAGAATCTATCCGGTTCAGAAACTGATTATGAATTACGATATGTTACTTATTTTAGTAAAAATAAAGAGACCTGGCAAAAAAGTGGAATGTATTTAACGTGTGAACCTACACCGGTTAAAGCACCATTGGAACAGTGGCAAGCAAATAATTACGAAAAAGTGACAAAGGTTACTCAACAATATATGGCTGAATGTATGAAAGACTTTTCTGTGAAAGTCGATAGTATTGTTAGCTAGTCCTTATTTATTTTTATATATCAAGATCCATAATATTTTAATTGCTATTTTAACAGGGGGTTTATTACCCCCTGATGTTTTTGCAAGTTCACTACTACCTGACTTTATTCCTGAGTTTCTTGGTAGGGATCTGTGTTCCGGCCAGGTGTGGCATAGCTTGGCGCATAATATCAAGAAATGCTCGTAATCTGGCAGGGTAATAGCTGGCGTGCGGGTAAACTAAATAGATTGGTAGAGGTAATCCAAGCCAGTCCGGTGTCAGATGAACTAACCGCCCTTGCTTGATATCATCATTGACTACCCATGTTGACGCGATCCCGGCACCTAATCCTGTCAGTGCGGCGTTTCGTAATGCATACAGGCTGTCGGTACTTAATTGCGGTTGTATGGAAAAACGATGTATTTCGCCATTTGTTTTATGGCTCAGAACAACTTCATTACGGTAAAACGTATTCAATGCCAACCAGTGAAAATCCTGCAATTGCTCGGGATGTGTGGGCAGCGGCTTATTATCCAACAATTCAGGTGCGGCAACCACGATACGTGGTACTTCGGCCAGCAGGATAGCGACAACCGAGGGATCCGTTACTGAGCCAACTTGAATAGCACAATCAATACCTTCGGCAATAAAGTCGGGGCGGCGATCATTTAGCATCCATTCAATGGATATTTTCGGGTATTGGTGCAGGAAGTCTTTAAGTGGCTTGATTAATTGGTCTTGCCCGAACGCATGTGGTACCAGAACGCGCAGTAGCCCTCTAGGTTCATCAGTCGCACCACGTAAGTCATCCTCCATCGTATTCCAGCTCTCAACTAGCTGTTTGGCATGGGAATAGCAACGTTCGCCATCATCAGTCAACTTCATGATATGCGTGGTTCGCTGCAATAATTTCAGGCCAAGCAACCGCTCTAATGTCTGCAAACGGCGGCTGATAGTCGGCTGGCTAGTACCCAGGCGTGCTGCGGCCGCCGACAAACTGCCAGCCTCGACGATACGAATAAATGTTTCCATCAACTCTATACGATCGATGCCAGCTAAATTAGGTTCTGTCATACGTTAAGCGTATAACAGTTTTACTCTCCAGGCGACTACCAAGATAGGTCTGCACACGTAAAAATGCAGCCTCAATATCATTACAGGTCGCCATCATGTCAGTCATTCAAACCGCATCAACTCACACTGAAAGTGCTGAGAAAACCCTTTCTGGCAGTAAAGTTCTGATGTTGGCAACTGGTGCAGGCCTTAGCGTCGCATCAATTTATTATAGCCAGCCGCTGTTGGGTGTTATGGGTTCAGATTTACACGCCAGCGTAGGAGTGGTTGGCTTAGTACCGACGTTGACACAGATTGGTTATGCGTTGGGGATATTGTTGCTTGCCCCATTGGGCGATCGTCATGACCGCCGAATTATTATCTTACTAAAGGGCATTCTGCTGACGGCTGCTTTGTTATTCAGTGGTTTTGTTCCTGGTATAAACGCATTGCTGGTAACCAGTTTTGTTATCGGGATTGCCGCAACAATGGCGCAGGATATTGTCCCAGCGTCTGCAACATTAGTCTCGGCAGCACAGAGGGGGAAAACGGTCGGTACTGTTATGACAGGCTTACTCTTGGGCATTTTACTGTCACGGGTGTTGAGTGGCTTTGTTGCAGAGTACTTTGGTTGGCGGTCGCTTTATATGGGGGCTGCACTATCAGTTATTATAATAACGCTGGTGATATGGCGCAGTTTACCGCGCGTACCGGCAACCTCAGCACTGAGTTATCCGGCGTTACTCGCCTCAATGAGCCATTTATGGCTACAGTTTAAAGATTTACGTCGGGCGGCGTTATCACAAGCGCTACTGTCTGTAGGGTTTAGTGCTTTCTGGTCAACACTGGCAGTAATGTTGCAGGATACTTATCACCTTGGCAGTGCTGTAGCGGGTGCGTTTGGTCTTGCCGGTGCCGCAGGTGCATTAGCTGCGCCATTAGCTGGTTCATTGGCAGATCGCCGGGGGCCGCAAGTGGTTACGTTGATTGGTGCAAGCCTGGCGACACTGTCCTTTGCTGCTTTGTTCCTTTTGCCACTGTTGCCATTTCATCTCCAGATAGGACTTATTGTGCTCAGCGCTATTGGGTTTGATTTTGGTGTGCAGGCCACGCTGGTAGCCCATCAAACCATTATTTATAGTTTGGAACCGGCGGCTCGCAGTCGGCTTAATGCACTGTTATTTACCTGTGTATTTATCGGGATGGCTGTTGGTTCCGCCTTGGGTAGCTTGATGCTGGAAAAAATGGGCTGGGCTGGCGTAGTCGCCTTAATCACTCTGGCAGGGGCCGCTAGCCTGGCTGTGCGATGGAGCGGCCGTAGTGCCAAATAGTGGGGCGCTGACAGTAAAGCGTAAAACAGATATAAATCTTATTCGGGTATTTTGGGGTAGAGAAAGTCAGTTACCCTACGGCATATCAATAACAAGCGGCTAAGTTTTATGAACTTAGCCGTTCTCCGCATCGGTTTGAATGTTAGTTTTGTAAGTACGCAATGCTTTGGCGAATTTCCCTTTCAATGTCGGCTTCTGACCAGATAATCAATTGTGATGAAAACGGCTCAAAAGAATATATTCCCTGATAGCCCAGTCGCTCAAGATTTGCCACTTGTTGTTTACTGTTCAGTTTGTCCTGCTCACTCAACATAATACGATCTTCATCAGTGAGTGTGGACTTCAGCCGCGTCTCTTCGACACCAGAAAGATGCACCAATCCAATGGAATTGACGTCGATATGGGCATCGAACTCAGCTTGTGCAATATCACTTAGATAGTAGTGGAAGGTATCCAGCACCATTTTGTAGGGAGCGGCTGATTTGCGGATGATAGCTTGCGTTAGCAAGTGAGAACGTAATGAACTGACTCCAAAGCCTAATGGTTCCACGAGTCCGCTTACGTGGTACTTTTTAAATAACGGAGCCAATAGCACCAAGGCATCCAGCGTATCTTGTTCTTTTTGTTCGGCTGATCGTCGGTCACTGGCGCTACAGTTTGGGCATAAAATAATCCCTTGGCAGCGAATCTCTTTTGCTTGTTGTAGCATGCTTTCTGCTTCTTTCAGCAATGCTGGGCGGTGTTCTGGCAGATTAAAGTGTTGCAGTGCATTGATAGTCACAATTTCTATGTCGTATTCCTCAGCCAGTGCATTTAGCTGTGCCGAACTTAACTCATCCGTTACTTTGCCGCTCGGCATGTCATTACGTAATTCAACTTTATTTAACCCGCATTTTTTAACCAAACGGAAAAAGCTTTCAATATTTAAGTTGGGGGCAATTTTGCGATTAATACAGAAACGATCTTGTGCGATAGACATGGTGTCAGCTCCTGCTGTGATAGATATACGTGAGAAATTTCTCCTGAATAGCGCTCAAAATAAGAACATTTATTTCATTTTAATGAAATAACGGAACGTAAGTTTTTCGATTCAGCTCAAATATCGGACTGGTCAAATTCATCAAGTTCTCATTAGCCTGGTCTTTTTTTACATTAACAGCTTATTTGTGGCGTAGTAGTAGTACGTTTCAGGCTGATGATAGCATTGCGTGGGCTATCTGGATTTTTTGGTTTTTACCTTTTCTCCTTGCAGGAACTTGCGATACATCGCACAAAACAAAATTTCCAAACAAAGTTATTTGAAACTTTTTTTCCAATAGCATAGAGTCTGCATATCGGCTGGTTTTTCGCCTGTCTGGCGGCTGGTCGCCTTGTTGGCTATTTTGGTCCCACAACAAGATAGCCCTTATTGATTGAGCGTATGGTTCGTTATTAGTGGTCTGATTTAAGTCACTTTGAGCGAACCCTGCGATAGCAGCTATTGAGAAGAGGGTGAGACATGAAAATCGTGAGTAACTTTATCGGTGGGAAGAATTCCCTGAGTTCCAGCAATCAAACAGCCGATATTCATAATCCAGCCACCGGTAAGGTTGAAAGCCAGGTCACGCAAAGTACAGCTGAAGAAGTTCATCATGCTATTGGTGTAGCTCATCAGGCCTTTGCCGATTGGTCGCGAACCACCCCTCTGCGCCGCGCTCGCATTATGTTCAACTTTAAAACCCTGATTGAACAACACCGCGATGAATTGGCGGAGTTGATTGTTCGTGAACATGGCAAGGTCTATTCGGATGCTTTGGGCGAAATCACTCGTGGTCTGGAAGTCGTCGAGTTCGCCTGTGGTATCCCGCATTTATTGAAAGGTGAATATTCCGCTGATGTCGGTACCGGAGTTGATAGCTTTTCAATGATGCAGCCTTTGGGCGTTGTAGCTGGGATAACCCCTTTTAACTTCCCTGCGATGGTACCCATGTGGATGTTCCCCATTGCGTTAACGTGCGGCAATACCTTTATTCTGAAACCGCCAGCATTGGACCCTTCAGCGTCAGTTCGTTTAGCTGAATTGCTGACGGAAGCGGGTTTGCCTGATGGCGTATTCAATGTTATTCACTGTTCAAATGAAAGTGCTGCCCAACTCTGTACAGACTCACGAATTCAAGCCGTAAGCTTTGTCGGTTCTTCTACTGTTGCTGAACATATTTACACCACTGCCAGTGCGCACGGTAAACGTGTACAAGCCTTTGGTGCGGCGAAAAATCAGGCGATCATCATGCCTGATGCTGATTTGGATGCGACCGTAAATGCATTAATGGGTGGTGCGTTTGGATCAGCAGGTGAGCGCTGTATGGCACTGCCGATTGCGGTAGTCGTCGGCGACAGTACCGCTGATAAATTAATTGAAAAGTTAAAACCACTCATAGCTCGCCTACGTGTCGGCCCAGGTATACAGCAAGGCGGGGAAGAGAATGAAATGGGACCGCTAATTTCAGCGGCCCATCAGAAAAAGGTACTTGGCTATATTGACCAAGGTGTTAAAGAAGGTGCGACATTAGTCACAGATGGCCGTCATTATAAAGTTGCTGGTTATGAGCAAGGGTACTATGTAGGCGGCACTCTGTTTGATCATGTCACCCCGAAAATGAAGATTTACCAGGAAGAAATCTTTGGCCCAGTGTTAGGGATTGTCAGAGTGCCTGATTATCAAACGGCAATTAGTACGGTGAATAGTCATGAGTTTGGTAATGGGAGTGCGATTTTTACCAGTAGCGGCCACTATGCACGGCAGTTTGTGCATGAGGTTCAGGCTGGGATGGTTGGCGTCAATGTACCTGTTCCAGTACCAATGGCGTTTCACAGTTTTGGTGGTTGGAAACGTTCCGTGTTCGGTGCATTGAATGTGCATGGCACTGATGGGGTGCGTTTCTACACCCGCATGAAAACAACCACAGCCCGTTGGCCAACAGGTCAGCAAACTGTTTCAGAATACAGTATGCCAACGCTGGGTTAATGCTACCTGAGGGTGTTCGTTAGAATAATTTCATGTTGTTAACAGGAGAGTCATCATGTCGTCACTGCTTGCCAAGTGTCAGCCGCCAGATGCGAATGGGCGTATTCAGCATATTTCACCGGAGAACGCCGGCTGGCGTTTTGTTGGGTTTGATGTCTATCAGCTTACGGCTGGAAAGGCATTGGTGCTGGAGAGTGCTGAAAATGAACTCTGTCTGGTCTTAGTTGCTGGAATTGCCTCGGTATCAACACAGCACGCTGAATATCCGCATATTGGCAAACGCATGAGTCCGTTCGAACGAACACCGCCTTATTCTGTTTATGTTCCACACCATGATCGTGTGAAAGTCGTGGCAGAGACCGATTTGGAATTGGCGGTCTGCCGTGCGCCCAGTAATGGCCATTTACCCTCTCGTCTGATTACGCCAGCAGATGTAGGAGTAGAGCGGCGAGGTAAGGGGCGTAACCAGCGGTTAGTACATAACATCTTGCCTGACGATAAACCCGCAGACAGTTTGCTGGTGGTTGAGGTTTATACCGATGAGGGGAATACCAGTTCATACCCAAGTCATAAACATGATCAGGAAAATTCGGCAGATGAAACTTATCTGGAAGAAACTTACTATCACCGGCTAAATCCAGAGCAAGGTTTTTGCATGCAGCGGGTATATACCGACGACCGTTCACTGGATGAATGTATGCCGGTTTATAACCGGGATGTCGTAAAAGTGCCAAAAGGTTACCACCCAGTGGCGACATTGGCAGGCTATGACAACTATTATTTGAATGTGATGGCGGGGCCAGTACGTTTATGGAAATTTACCTGGGAAAAAGATCATGCATGGATCAACAGTGATAACTATCCGGTCGAAAAAAGCTAAGCCGCGCTTTAAAGTATGAATTGAATGGGTAGGTAGATCCTACCCATTTTATTGCTCGCCACAAGCTACACCTGACTTGGAAGCGCCTGAGGAGTTATGCTTTGGCGTTATTCAGTGCTAATGAAACGGCTAAGGTTTGCGCCAGACACATAGAGGCAACCTGTGAACGGAACCCGTCAACTTGTGCTTCCCGCACCACAAAACAGACATCGCTGAAAGCCGCTAATGGGCTAACCTGGCTATCAGTAATCGCAATTTGCTGCGCGCCACTTTTTGCACCCAACTCCACCAGTTCCAAGGCTTCTTGTGCATAGGGTGAGTAACTGATAGCAATCACTACGTCTTTGGGTTTTACCATGCTCAGTTGTTCAGCAAACATTCCACCAAGCCCATCAATCAGAAAAGCCCGGCGCTCTAAATGGCGTAATGCATAGGTTAGATAAGAAGCCACGCTAAAAGAACGACGCAAACCAATTACATAGATATTTTCAGCATTGTTTAACAATTCGACGGCTCTATCTAATTGTTCGGCGCTGGTTTGTACCGCCAGTTGCTGTAGAGCTTGCGCATTGACCATCGTAAATACATTCAGTATTTCAGCCGGTTTTTCTGGTGCGGTATTGCCATCAGTTGAGGTTTGACGGAATAACCGCGCGCGTTCGGTATAGTTAACGGTTTCTTCCATCAGATGTTGACGGAATACCTGTTTCATTTCGTTAAAACCACTGAAACCAAAGGCATTTGCAAACCGGATTAAGGTTGATGGTGGCACACTGGCTTGGGCCGCAATGGAAGCAACTGTATCAAATGCAATGCTGTTACTGTTATCCAGGATATAACGGGCAACTTGTTTTAAGCGTTTGCTTAATGTCTCATAACGATGACGAATTTGGTCTTGTAGCAATGATAGTTGAGTTGGGTTATTCATCCATTCGGCCCACGGCAGAGGAAAATTCAGGGGTTATCTGTCAGCTATTCTAACAGATGGTTGGAAAATTTCATTTGTTGATATTCGCATTTGCTTTTATTTCATTGCGAATTTAAACCGTTCACTAAACCATGATAAAGGAAACGGCTATAAGCAAAAGATATTACTTTATTAAGTTTGACAGAAATCAGGATTTTTTCAGGCTAATAAGGAATAAACCATGCAGATAGCAGCACAATAGCGCCGACGTTTTCCACGCCAGCGCCACTAGAGCTGTTTTAAATTCAGATGATTGGACGATAATCTCGCCAATAGCCTATCAGCGTTTGATAATTTTGTTTCACTTGCGCGATTAACTCGGCATCATTTATCTCACCTTGCAGCCAATGACGTGATGCCTGGCCGAAGATGGTGCGGCCGACAGCAAAACCTTTAACCCAAGGTGCTTTTGCCGCAGCGGCAAAGCCTGCCTTTAATATAGCTTCCGGAGAATCTAACCCAAGAATCAATACACCTCGGCAATAGGGGTCTTGAGTTTCAATCAATTTACCTACTTTTTGCCAGTTTTCAGCACTTAGTGGTGGCAGTTTCCACCAATCTGGTTGAATACCTAGCGCATAGAAATGTGCCATAGTTTCAATGTAATAACGCTCATCTTTGTCTTTATTGTCTTCGGGTAAAATCACTTCCAACAGTAATTCATGCCCCGACTTACAGCATCCACGGTAAACATCCTGAATCAGCTCATCCTGCTGCTGGCGTAGCTCCGCACTGTCTTTGGGATGATAAAACACCAGGCACTTCACGACATGTTCCAGCGGCCAATCAATGAGTTGGGAGCCGATATTGCCATGTTCAAGGCGTAATGGCCTTGAGCTGGGTAGCTCAACGGGGCGACCTATCCACCACCCTTGACCGGTAATGGTGTTGAGCGCTTCTTGGCCGTAAGTGGTATCTGCCAGAATGCCACTCTTATGTTCCAGACCTGACTCTTGAGCCGCTTGCTGCGCTGCTTGTAGTAATAATGTTTTGAGTTTGGGGATGCGCTCTTCACTCACACCCGCTTCACGTGCCATATCAGCCAATTGTTTGCGGTGATCGAAAGCAAACACGCAAAGCTCCGGCCACTGCTGTTTACGGGTGGTTACCCGATGCAAATGATTAAGGCGAGCGTCATGATCAGGGCGCGGAACAGAGTGCTCACGACTGAGGTAATCGTCTAATTCAATTTTGGTTGGCATGGCAGGTGCACAACCATGACGTGAAACAACCAATGCGCCGCAGGCATTGGCATAACGACAAGCTTGCTCCCAACTTTCATCATTAAGATAGCCGCGCAATAAACCAGACATAAAGGCATCACCAGCCCCCAATACATTGAGAACTTCAACGCGAACACCAGAATGGAGTTTGACCTGTTCCCAACTGGAAGGGATTGCCCCTTCGAATACTGAACAACCTTGTGCCCCACGCTTGCAGACCAGTGTCGCCTGAGTTGCTTTACGCACATTTTGCAGCGCTACCAGGGTATCTGTACTGCCCCCCGCGATATGGAATTCTTCTTCAGTACCGACAATTAAATTGAAATGGTGCAGGACTTCTTGCAGTTGCTGAGTGACTTTTTCTGACTCAATGAAACGTGTTTCACCGTCGCCAAGTGAGGTCAGGCCCCATAATACTGGACGGTAATCAATGTCCAGAGCAGTTCGTAGCCCATGCTTATGCGCGTATTCCAGCGCCTTCAATACAGCGGCGCGTGTATTTGGGTGCGAAAGATGTGTGCCAGTGATAGCCAGTGCTCGTGATGATGCAATATAAGACTCATCAATATCATCTGGCGTCAGGGCCATATCAGCGCAGTTTTCACGGTAAAAAATCAGAGGGAAGGTTTCTTGATCTTTAATACCGAGAATAACTAATGCGGTTAGGCGCTGCTTGTCAGTAATAAGAAAACGGGTATCAGCTCCAACACGTTGTAATTCCTCGCGCAGGAAGCGGCCCATATGTTCATCACCAACACGTGCCAACATACCTGACTTTAAGCCTTGAATTGCTGTGCCGTAGGCGACATTACCTGATGATCCGCCCAAATATTTGGCAAATGTACTGGTATCTTCCAGTCGGGAACCAATCTGTTGCCCATAAAAATCGATGGCAATTCGCCCGATACATATGACATCTAGCACTTTGTGTTGTGTACCCATCCCCATTTCCTTCTTTTAAAACCTCGACAATGATCGATGAAATAAACCCGTAGTAACGTTTCTGAAATCAGTATGAGGAATAAAAATTTCAACTTCAAGGTTAAATGAAATTTATTCCCCGATTATGTGACCTGGCTAAAAGCCTTATATTACGCACGAAAATAGGGCTTATACCCAAGTATCGTGCCAGTTATTGATGGTTTAATTAGTAGGAAATGGAAAGCAGTTATGAATGATATAAATTAATAATATCAATAAATTAATTGTATTTTTGGTTGGTTTAAAATAATGCTATTTCTCGTGAGTTAATGCGGGTGTGCCGGTTTCGGTGTTTACCTGATTATTTGATCTTCATCGCAGAATGAAATGTTTCTTCTGTAATGTGATTTTATGAAAAAAATATTTGTTTATAATCCCTGCTATGTTTCACCTCACTGTTGTATCGCGCAAACAGAGCAAAGGATGAATAAATGAATAAAATTCGGCTAACCATGGCACAGGCATTAGTCCGGTTTTTGGACAATCAATACCTGCAAGTTGATGGTCAGGAAATCAAATTTATCAAAGGGATTTTTGCTATTTTTGGTCATGGTAATGTACTAGGCGTCGGGCAGGCACTGGAACAGGATTGCGGCGAGCTAGTGGTTCATCAAGGACGAAATGAGCAAGGAATGGCTCATGCAGCGACCGGCTTCGCCAAACAAAAACTGCGTCAGCAAATCTATGCTTGTACCTCATCTGTTGGGCCGGGCAGTGCCAATATGGTGACCGCTGCCGCAACTGCAACAGCTAACCGTATCCCCTTGTTGTTGCTTCCTGGTGACGTATTTGCCTCACGCCAACCCGATCCTGTGCTCCAGCAGATTGAACAATCTCATGACCTGAGTATCAGTACCAATGATGCATTCAAGCCCGTCAGTAAATACTGGGATCGCATTACGCGGCCAGAACAACTGATGAGTGCGTGTATTAATGCCATGCGGGTACTGACTGACCCGGCAGAGACTGGTGCCGTAACGCTGTGTTTGCCGCAAGATGTACAGGCTGAAGCTTATGATTATCCAGATTATTTCTTCCAAAAACGCATTCATCGCCTTGACCGGCGACCTGCCAGCGCCGCCATGTTGGCTGATGCTATTGCTTTACTGACTTCAAAACGAAAACCGATTTTGGTCTGTGGTGGTGGTGTAAAATACTCACAAGCCGGTCAGGCATTACAACGATTTGCTGAATGTTTCGGTGTGCCGTGGGTTGAAACACAAGCAGGTAAAGGCACTATCAGCTCAGAACATGAATTGAATCTTGGCGGTATTGGTGAAACAGGTTGTCTGGCGGCGAACACCTTGGCGAAACAGGCTGATTTAGTCATTGGTGTCGGCACCCGCTATACCGATTTTACGACATCATCGAAATGGTTATTCCAGAATCCGGATGTTTCATTCCTCAATATTAATGTTAGTGCTTTTGATGCTGGCAAGCTGGATGGTTTGCAGTTGCTGGCGGATGCGCGTGAAGCATTGTCTGCATTGCATCAGCAACTTGGCAGTACTGGTTATCAGGCTGATTGGGGCGGGGAGATTGCCCGGATGCGTGCTGAGCAATTAGCTGAGACAACGCGGGTCTATCAGGTGCAATACCAGACCGAGGATTTTACCCCTGAAATTAATGACCATTTGGATTGTGAGCACGTCTTTGGCGAGTTTATTGATAAAACCGGTTCTTTCTTGACACAAAGCCAGGTGCTGGGGGTGCTGAATAATCAATTACCTCAAGATGCTGTCATTGTTGCGGCTGCTGGCAGCTTACCCGGTGATTTACAGCGGGTATGGCGCACAAAAGGTAATAATGGCTATCACGTCGAATATGGTTACTCGTGCATGGGCTATGAAGTCAGTGCTGCATTGGGTGTGAAGCTGGCCGAACCTAACCGCGAAGTTTACTCATTGGTGGGAGATGGTGCTTTCATGATGCTGCATTCTGAGCTGGTAACCTCCATTCAAGAACGCTGCAAAATCAATGTGATATTGTTCGATAACATGACAAATGGCTGTATCAATAACCTCCAGATGGAACATGGCATGGACAGCTATGCCACTGAATTCCGTTTCCGTAATCAAGAAACTGGCCAATTAGACGGTGATTTTGTTCCGGTAGATTTCGCCATGTTGGCTGCTGCTTATGGCTGTAAGACATATCGAGTTGCTACGGAACAGCAACTACTTGATGCATTGGCCGATGCCCGTTTGCAGACAGTTTCAACCTTAATTGACATAAAAGTTCTGCCAAAAACTATGGTTCATGGCTACCTGAGTTGGTGGCGGGTCGGGGTTGCTCAAGTTTCTGACAGTGAAAAAACAGGCGCAGTGGTACGGGAACTGGAAAAGAATATCGCCAAAGCCCGTGATTATTAATGCTAATTAAATGATCTGGATGTGAAGTCATAAAATGAGCAGGGATCACCTGCAAACCAAACTTCATGAGGGAAATAATATGTCATTAAATATTGGTGTGATCGGGACTGGTGCTATTGGCCAGGATCATATTCGCCGTTGTAGCAAGGTGTTGCAGGGTAGCCGTATTGTCGCTGTGACCGATATTAATCGCGAAAGTGCCATTAAAGTTATTCGTGACTTAGGTATCGAAGCGAATGTTTATGCAGATGGGTATGAAGTCATTAATGCCAAAGAAGTGGAGGCGGTGCTGGTCACTTCTTGGGGGCCAAGTCATGAAGAGTTCGTATTGGCGGCTGTTGCTGCGGGCAAATACGTATTCTGCGAAAAACCATTAGCTGTAACCGCTGAAGGATGTAAACGCATTGTAGAGGCTGAAGCGGCACAAGGTAAGCGCTTGGTTCAAGTCGGGTTTATGCGACCTTACGATCAAGGTTATCGTGCACTAAAAGATGTGATTACCAGTGGGAAAATTGGCGAGCCATTAATGCTGCATTGCGCCCATCGTAACCCGAGAGTGGGTGATAACTACACTACAAGTATGGCTATCACTGACACTTTAATTCATGAAATTGATGTGCTGCGCTGGTTGTTAGATGATGATTATGTCTCGGTTCAGGTTGTTTTCCCGCGTAAAGCTAAACATGCTAAAACCCACCTAAGAGACCCGCAAGTCGTACTATTTGAAACGGCAAAAGGGACACGTATTGATGTTGAAATCTTTGTGAACTGTCAATATGGCTATGATATTCAATGCGAAGTGGTGGGTGATAATGGTATTGCAAAATTACCGGAACCTTCTTCAGTATTGCTGCGTAGTGAAGCACGGTTATCGAATGAAATTCTCACCGACTGGAAAGATCGGTTTATCGATGCTTACGATGTGGAGTTGCAAGCCTTTATCAACGATGTGTTAGCTGAAAAACTTACTGGGCCTTCTGCCTGGGACGGCTTCGCGGCTGCGGTCACTGCTGATGCCTGTATTGCCGCGCAGGAAAGTGGCCAGATTGTCCCGATAAGCTTGCCGCCACGACCCACTTTTTATAACAAATAATATCAATATCTATTGTCTGTGTATCAACCGACAAGCTGATGCATAGCGCTATTTTTTACATCATAGGATGGGCAATTAATCATTTTTTAATTGTATTCATCTGTACAAATTAGATGTATCGCAGAGGTTTATTATGAATAAAGATCGTGTGAAGTTGGCAATCGCTCCTATTGGTTGGACGAACGACGATATGCCAGATTTGGGCAAAGAAAATACCTTCCAACAATGTATCAGTGAAATGGCTCTGGCCGGATTTATCGGCAGTGAAGTTGGCAGTAAATATCCACGAGATCCTAATGTACTGAAACCTATGCTTGAACTACGCGGTATGCAGATCTGTAATGCCTGGTTCAGCACTTTCTTTGCCGATGGCCAACGCGCTAAAACCATTGATGAATTTACTAATCACATGAATTTCCTCCATGCGATGGGGGCCAAAGTTATAGGCTGTTCAGAACAAAGTAAAAGTATTCAGGGAACCACAAAAGCTATCTTTGAAGAGAAACCTTACTTTACTGATACTGAATGGCAACGTGTTGCTGAGGGTTATAACGAACTGGCTAAAATAGCGGCGACAAAAGGGATGCAGGTGTGCTTACACCATCATATGGGGACGGGCATTCAAACCGCGGAAGAAATTGATCGTTATATGAGTATGGTTAACGACGATGTTTATCTGCTATTTGATACTGGGCATGCCTATTATTCCGAAGGTAGTCAGGAAGCGATGTTAGCTATTTTAGAAAAATACTTACCGCGTATTAATCATGTCCATCTAAAAGATGTTCGTGATGAGGTGGTCGCGGAAGTTAAAGCGAAAAAACTCAGTTTCCTTGATGGCGTGAAAAAAGGCACATTCACAGTTCCCGGTGATGGCGTTATTGATTTCCGCCCAGTGTTTAAATTGTTGGATGAAAAAGGCTATCAAGGATGGATGGTGGTCGAGGCAGAACAAGACCCGGCGATTGCTAACCCATTTGAATATGCAGTGAAAGCCCGTCGTTATATCAAAGAAACAGCGGGTATTTAGTTATTTTCACCGCCAGCCTGCATCCTGTCACCGCAGGGGATAAGCGATACCACTTATCCCCTGATGGTCAGACTGGTATTTTTATTCGCCCCATATGGTGAGCATCAATAAATTGGCCGTCACGGAAGGCATAGCGTGGGCTGGTTCCTTCAATTTCAAAGCCAAATTTACGATAGAGGGCGATTGCTGCCAGGTTATCGACAAAAACAGTTAGTTCAATACGTTGTATATTCAGCCAGTTATCACATAAGTCAATCATGGCTGCCATCAATGCACTGCCGACACCTTTCCTGCAAGAGTTAACATCAACAGCAATACCAAAAGTTGCCACATGTCGGCGGCGTGCACGCTGATTTGCTTCAACAGTCAGTTGACCAACAATCTCTTCATCAATACACGCCACTAAATTATGCATCCCAGCTGGTATTTCTTTGATCTTTTTAGCCCACATTTCAAGCGAGGGTAGGGGGAGTTGTAACGTGTCGCGATAAACCTGTGGATGAGCAAATAGTTGTTGCAAGGCGGGATAGTCGCTGAATTCCACATGGCGTATCTGCACATTTTCCATAAATATACCCTTACTCTTACTGTTTGAATTACCTAATAAAATATCGTTTTATTCATCGGAGTCAATAATATTGCTAGTGGCTAAAAAAAACACTTTACAAGTGAGAGTGATAATGATTATCATTGTCGTGCTTTCAGATGAGACCATCAAAGTTTAGGTGTTCACATTACGAAGGCACGACATTGCTCACATTGCTTCCAGTGTTTACTTAGCCAGCCGGGTGCTGGCTTTTTTTTTGCCTGTTTTTCCGCTAATCACTTCAAATTCAAATCATTTGTCCTTTAACTTATTAATCAGTCGAATTTTTTGAACAGAGGAGTGAGTTTTTTGCGCTTTCATATTCTCCAGCGACATCTAGACTAAAGAAAACGTTGAGGAGAACTGAACATGATTTATTTACGCAAAGCAGAAGAACGTGGCCATGCTAATCACGGTTGGCTGGACAGCTGGCATACCTTCTCATTCGCTGATTATTACGATCCAGAATTTATGGGTTTTTCAGCACTACGTGTGATTAACGAAGATGTTATCGACGCCGGTCAGGGGTTTGGTACCCATCCGCATAAAGATATGGAAATTCTGACTTATGTATTGTCCGGTACGGTCGAACACCAGGATAGCATGGGTAACAAAGAACAAATCCATGCGGGTGAATTTCAGATAATGAGTGCTGGCACGGGGATTCGCCATTCAGAATATAATGGCCGCGATGATCAACCGCTGCATTTGTACCAGATTTGGATTATCCCGAATAAAACCGGTTTGGAGCCTCGTTACGAACAGCAAATGTTCGATATTCCGCAAGGGAGGCAGTTGGTATTATCACCGGATGCCCGCGATGGCTCATTAAAAGTGTTCCAGGACATGACGTTATGGCGCTGGGCATTGAAACGTGAAGAGCAGTCAATTTATCAGATTCAGGCAGAGCGCCGTATCTGGATACAGGTCGTAAGAGGCAATGTGTCTATCAATGGACACCGTGCGGGCACCAGCGATGCATTTGCTATCTGGGATGAGGCTGCTCTTTCTATTCATGCCGATGAAGACAGTGAAATCTTGCTGTTTGATTTACCGCCAGTTTAAGTTTGTTCATGCCATACCCTAATAATTCGAGTTGCAGGAAGGCGGCAATTGAGTGAATCCCGATGAGCTTACTCAGGTAAGTGATTCGGGTGACAAATCGGTCGGGAACCGATTTGAACGCTGCTTGCAGCGACCTCGCAGAGGCGAGGCCCATGGACGGGCCGAGTAGCGAGAGCAGCCAACGCATATGCAGCTTGAAGTATGACGGGTATATGTAAAAAAGGGTATGTGCATCGCGCCATACCCTTTTCTTTGCTAGAATAGCACCCCGTTTACTCTGCCTCAGTTCATTGATAATGAAGAAAAAAAGGCCAGTGCTACAAGACGTTGCCGATATGGTTGGGGTCACCAAAATGACGGTCAGCCGTTATTTGCGCAATCCAGAGCAAGTTTCCGCCGTATTGCGGGAAAAAATTGCACTGGCGCTAGACGAACTTGGCTACATTCCCAATCGCGCTCCCGATATCCTTTCCAACGCAACCAGCCACGCTATTGGCGTATTACTGCCATCATTAACTAATCAGGTTTTTGCCGAGGTGCTAAGAGGTATTGAAAGCGTGACAGATGCGCATGGCTATCAAACCATGTTGGCACATTACGGCTATCAGAAAGAACGGGAAGAGCAGCGGTTGACCTCGCTACTTTCTTACAATATTGATGGGTTAATCCTTTCCGAGCGCCATCATACGGCGCGTACTTTGAAAATGATTGAGGTTGCGGGCATTCCTGTTATTGAACTGATGGATTGTTCCTCACCTTGCATTGATTTAGCCGTAGGTTTTAATAACTTCGAAGCCGCAAGACAAATGACTCAGCAGATTATCGCCAAAGGTCACCGTTTCGTGGTGTATTTTGGTGCACGTCAGGATGAGCGAACGGTAATTAAGCAACAAGGTTATGAGCAGGCGATGCGTGAGTCCGGCCTGGAGCCGATGAGTGTGATGACTAGCCGTTCCTCATCATATTCAGCTGGGGCGGAGCTGTTGCGCGAAGCTCAGGTGAATTATCCGCAGATCGACAGTATTTTTTGCACCAATGACGATCTGGCTATTGGCGCGGTATTTGAATGCCAGCGCCAGGGACTTTCTATTCCGCATGATATGGCGATAGCCGGTTTCCACGGGCATGATATTGGTCAGTCGATGGTCCCGAAGCTTGCCAGTGTACTGACCCCGCGTGAAAGAATGGGGCAAATTGGTGCCGAGCGCTTACTGGCCCGGCTACGCGGAGAGGTGGTTACACCCAAGATGGTTGATGTGGGCTTCACCATCCTCCCCGGCGGTAGTATCTAAATCGCGGTTGTTATATCACCAATGTTATATAACTAATGCTATATCACCATTGCTAATAACAGACAGCCGACCAATCCGCAGACCGATATAATGGTTTCCAGCACTGACCATGATTTGAAAGTCTCGACGATAGTCAGGTTAAAGTATTCTTTAAATAGCCAGAAACCCGGGTCGTTGACGTGAGAGAAAATCACACTACCTGAACCCACTGCAATCACCATCAATTCAGGGCTGGCCCCGGTGGTGGCAATAAGGGGGGCCACAATCCCGCCTGCCGTAATGGCGGCTACAGTGGCAGAACCCAGTGCAATACGTAGCACGGCTGCAATCGACCATGCCATCAGAATCGGTGATAGCCCGCTGCTGTTCATCATGCTGGCGATGTAATGGTCAACGCCGCTGTCGACTAAAACCTGTTTGAAAGCCCCGCCACCACCGATAACCAATAGCATCATTGCAATGATTTTAATGGAGTCGGTCACAGTGTCCATCACCGATTCCATTGAACGGCCACGGTTTAAACCAAAGGTGAAAATCGCGATTAATACGGCGATCAATGTGGCGATAACCGGGTCGCCCAAGAACTCAGCATAGGAGAGAACCGGGTGGCCTTTGGGCAAAATCATCTCTGCCACCGCCCGCATTGCCATCAAAATAACTGGCACCAGTGCAGTGCTGACACTGACGCTAAAACTTGGCATTTCTTCATCGGTAAACGTTTTCGGGTTATACAGCCCTTCAGGTACCGGTTTATCAATTCCTTTCAGGAAACGAGCGAATACCGGGCCGGCCAAAATTACCGTTGGAATGGCTAATAACGTCCCATATAACAGGGTTTTACCCATGTCGGCGTGGAAAATGGTGGCAATAGCTGTTGGGCCGGGGTGAGGGGGTAAGAAGCCGTGAGTCACTGACAGCGCTGCGGCCATCGGGACACCCACATATAACAATGGAATTCGAGCTGAAGCGGCGATACTGAATACCAGCGGCAGCAACAACACAAAACCGACTTCATAGAATAGGGCAAAACCGACAGTAAAACCGGTGAGCACGACCGCCCACTGAATGTGTTGTTTACCAAATTTATCAATCAGGGTGGTGGCAATTCGTTGAGCGCCGCCGCAGTCTGCCAGCAACTTACCCAGCATGGCACCGAAGCCCATAATGAGCGCCAGGCTACCCAGTGTTCCACCGACCCCTGCTTTGATTGAGCCGACAACCTTATCGACCGGCATCCCTTGCATAACACCTACCGCCAGAGCGACCAGTATCAGCGAGATGAACCCGTTGAGTTTGAAACGGATCATCAGTAACAGCAGCATGGCAACGCCAACCGCGACAATGACTAATGGCATAGTATTTCTCCATTTATTTAGAGTAGATGTATCGCTTTTTATTATGGTTACAGTCAGCTGGAGCCAGCGTGATTGCGCGATTGAGTCCAATGACGATGTTCTATCCGGTGTGATAAAAGTCACATCTCCATTTGTTACCGGTATCATGATACCGGTAACATGGTAAAATACGGAACCATAGCGAGTGGTAAAATTCCTATTCTGAGATAGAGATCAACATTATGGCAGGACGTAGCATTATCGTGATGGGTGTATCGGGTAGTGGAAAAACGACTGTGGGTGAAGCTGTGGCCCGCCGGATTCATGCCAAATTTATTGACGGTGATGACCTACATCCCCGCGCCAATATTCAGAAAATGGGCAGTGGACATCCTCTCAATGATGAGGACCGCATGCCGTGGTTAGAGCGCCTAAGCGACGCGGCTTATAGCCTGCACCATAAGAATGAAAGCGGCATTATTGTCTGCTCGGCACTGAAACGGCGTTATCGCGATCGGCTGCGGGAAGGTAATCCGGAAATGGTATTTTTATACCTGAAGGGCAGTTTTGATGTGATTATGGAACGGCTAAAAGCCCGCTCCGGCCATTTTATGCCCACCGATTTATTAAAAAGTCAGTTTGAAGCATTGGAAGAACCGGGGTCAGAAGAGCCGGATGTTATCTGTGTGGATATTGATGCAGATATTGATGAAGTTGTGCAGCGCTGTGTGTTGGCACTGGAAAAACAGAACTAATCATCGCGTGACGGAAACTGTTAGCAAAGTTGAATGAAGGGAAATCGCCCCTTGGGTGCGGTAAACCCTTCACTCACCGAGCTATCAATAACTTTGCCGTCAACGGGTGCGTAAATTCACTTTGTCAGATACGCGCGCACGCCATCCAAAAACATCTGCGTTGATAACATCACCAAAATTAATCCCATCAGGCGCTCCAATGCGCTAACACCTTTACTGCCCAACAAGCGCAGAAACAGATTCGACATTAACAAAATGGCCGCAGATAAACCCCAGGCAATCATCAATGCCAGCACCAAATGGCTAAGCTGATTAGGATATTGATGGGATAGCAGCATCAGGGTCGCCAGAATAGACGGGCCTGCCACTAATGGAATAGCGAGCGGAACCAGAAAAGGCTCTTCCCCTGCCGATAGCCCGGTAACACTACTCTCGGGAGAGGGGAAAATCATCTTAATCGCGATTAAAAACAAAATAATCCCACCGGATATTGATACTGTTTCCGTGCGCAAATTCAAGAACGCCAGAATCTTCTCACCGGCGAACAGGAAAATCAGCATCAATATGAGTGCGATCAGCAATTCGCGAATCAATACCACTCGCCGCCGTTTAGGTTCCAGATGTTTAAGCACCGACATAAAAATCGGTAAATTACCCAGCGGATCCATAATCAAAAACAGCAACACCGTTGCCGCAATCATCTCTGTCATTATTACCTCAAAATAATCAAAACGACTGGCGTTTCCCGCCAGTCAAAGTCACATATTAGGAAGATTGCTTTGAATCATTCTGGTATCGAATAATTTAACTTGCCACTTTGTCCATATTTTGTAAGGTGGTATCAGGTCTGTCCTCGTCAGTTTGCCGTATGTATCAGCAGCGATGCGAGACAGACATCCATTAATCGGTGTCACCTTCCAAGGCAGGACAGTAAACATGAAAAACGTTGGTTTTATCGGCTGGCGCGGTATGGTCGGCTCAGTACTCATGCAACGCATGATTGAAGAACGCGACTTTGACGGGATCCGCCCGGTCTTTTTCTCTACCTCTCAACACGGCCAGGCCGCTCCGTCTTTCACGGGTCAGCAAGGTACGTTGCAAGACGCTTATGATATTGATGCGCTGAGTGCATTGGATATTATCATTACTTGCCAGGGGGGGGATTATACCAACGAAATTTATCCAAAGCTGCGAGAAACTGGCTGGCAAGGTTATTGGATTGACGCCGCGTCCTCTCTACGTATGCGCGATGACGCAATTATCATTCTGGACCCGGTGAACCACGGCGTCATTCAACAAGGGCTGGATAAAGGGATCAAGACCTTTGCCGGTGGCAATTGTACCGTCAGCCTGATGCTGATGTCATTGGGCGGTTTGTTTGCTAATGATTTGGTTGAGTGGGCATCTGTGGCGACTTATCAGGCCGCCTCTGGTGGTGGCGCACGTCACATGCGCGAATTGCTGACCCAAATGGGTATGTTGCACGCCGATGTGGCAAAAGAGCTGCAAGATCCCGCCTCAGCTATCTTGGATATCGAACGTAAAGTGACTGCGGCCACTCGCAGTGGCAAATTGCCGACCGACAACTTTGGCGTGCCATTGGCGGGTAGTTTAATTCCGTGGATCGACAAAGCGCTGGATAACGGCCAGAGTCGTGAAGAGTGGAAAGGCCAGGCTGAAACCAACAAGATTTTGAATACCGGCAGTATTATCCCGGTTGATGGCCTGTGTGTTCGTATCGGCGCACTGCGTTGCCATAGCCAGGCTTTTACACTGAAGCTGAAAAAAGATGTGCCGCTGCCTGAAATTGAGCAACTGCTGGCAACTCACAATGACTGGGTTCGCGTTATCCCTAATGATCGCGAGTTGAGTATGCGCGAACTGACCCCTGCGGCGGTGACCGGTACGTTGAATACTCCGGTTGGTCGTCTGCGTAAACTGAATATGGGGCCGGAATATCTTTCCGCCTTCACCGTCGGTGACCAATTATTGTGGGGCGCTGCTGAACCACTGCGCCGTATGCTGCGAATTTTGCTGTAATTTAATCTCTAATCATGATGAAAAGCCCTGATCTTATAGTCAGGGCTTTTTTATTGCTGCACTTTTGCTGAGGGTCACGCATTAATAAAGACTGCCACAATTACAACAGCTGGCTGATGTTAAGTTCTTCCATCAAGCGGTAGTTATCTGAATAATCCACCGGAATGGCGATGACGGCCGGGCCTTGAGTATCCATTGCCTGATGTAATTTAACGGTTAATTCATCAGCAGATTCAACAGCAAAGCCTTTTGCGCCAAAGGATTCCGCGTACATTTTAAAATCTATCGGGCCAAAACTGACACCGGATGAGCGGTGGTATTTCTTCTGCTCCTGAATTTCCACCATGTTGTAGCCGTTATCCACCCAGATGATATGCAGCAGGTTACTTTTAAGCCGCACCGCAGTTTCCAACTCCATGCTGGATTGCATAAAACCCCCATCCCCAGAGACAGAAACCACTTTTTGCTGCGGATTTACCAGTGCAGCCGCAATAGCCCACGGCAGGGCGACGCCCATAGTCTGCTGGCCATTTGACATTAAAATTTGCCGGGCACGGAAACTGTAGAGATAGCGGGCAATCCAAATATGGAAACTCCCCATATCGACACAAAGCGTCACGTCATTGTTGACAATATCCTGCATTTCCCGCACCAGCCGCAGTGGGTGGATGGCGAAACCACTCATTTTATCTGCACGATTGGCCAGGTCGCGCCGTTGACGACAGCGATCTTCCAGTATTGCCTGTGTTTGAGAGGTTAAAATTACCGGGCTATGTATCTGCTGATTGAGTACCTCCAATGTGGCGGCGATATCACCCAATAGCTCTTTTTCCGGCTGATAAGCTGCATCTATCTCAGCGGGTAAAATATCCAGATGTATCAGTGTTGCCTGGCCGTTGTTCCATAACGCGGGGTCATATTCCACCGGGCTATAACCGATAGTAATAATCAAATCAGCTTGTTGCAGTAGCTTATCGCCCGCTTGATTATTAAATAACCCTACCCGGCCAGCAAAATGGTCGAAATGCGCCTGGTCAACGACACCGGCGGCCTGATAGGTGCTAGTGACCGGTATTTTGCTGTGATGAAGTAAACGCCGAATCGCTTGCGCATTGGCCGGTTGGCTGGCCATTAATCCCAGTAACAAAATGGGATTTTTAGCCTGATTAAGTAATTTAGCGACAGCAATAATTTCATTGAGTGGTGCGCTACCGCTTTGTGGACAAACTTGATGAATTAGCACCTGTCCGGTGATGGGTTTATTGAGAATATCTTGTGGCAAACTGACAAAGGCGGCGCCCTGTCTGCCAAACTCAGCGCTTCTAAAGGCATTCCCCAGTACTTCGCCAAGAGCCGCAGAAGCCGTCACTTCTGCGCTAAATTTGGTTACCGGGCGGAAGATGCTCACGGTATCCATACTTTGATGCGTTATTTTCAGGCTATCGGAGCGTTTAACCGCACCACCCAAGGCTACCACCGGATCCCCTTCGGAGGTCGCTGTAGCAAGGCCGGTAACCAGATTGGCACAACCCGGCCCGGAGGTCACCAGCGCGACACCGGCTTTACCGGTCAATCGGCCAACCGCAGCGGCCATAAAGGCGGCATTCGCTTCATGACGTACCACGATGGTGTTGATGCTGGAATCTTCCAGTGAATCAAATACCCGATCAATTTTAGCGCCCGGAATGCCAAATACCTGTTTCACACCTTGCTGCTCTAAATGATTAACCACCAGATCGGCACCGCTTTTCCAGGCCAGAATATTAGGTTCGTTTATCATGATATGTTGTCCTTTTATATCCGTCATACTTCAAGCTGCATGTGCGTTGGCTACGCTCACTCACCCGAATCACTTACTTGTGTAAGCTCATCGGAACTCTCTCGTTTGCCACCTTCCTGCAACTCGAATTATTTAGGATGTATGTCTTCACTCTGTGCGGCGGATTAACTCTCTACGGCGCAAATCGCGCTGTTGAGATTCTGTGGGGAAAGGTTTGCTGTAAGAAAATCAGGCTCCTGCGGCAGGTCGATAACCAATTTGGCGACAGTGCCAAAGGTCAGAATGCCGTTTTCCAGTTGGTAATCCAGCACGTGGCCACCGCCGCTGCGGTCATCGGTAATAAAATGTTCGTGATAACCAGCAACATTAATACCTTGGGTATAGTTTGGGCTGCGAAAACCAATGATCACGCCACTTTGATGCTCAAACTCAAAGGTGGGTTGCTCGGCGATAGCTTCAAGCATGGGTTTATAGGGGCGCTGTTGGCGCGGCACGGTGCGGGTTTCAACATGGCTGAACTTGCCATCAATACGCAGTGTGCAAAACAGATTATCTGTTGCGGCAACATCGTTAATGACTTTGTGGAGCTGCTCCCGGCTCATTTTATGCTCGAATTGGCGTTTTTCAGTCGGTTGAAAAAAAGTCATCACTGCAAAGGGAGTTTTCTGCTGTGGTTGGGCTGAGCGGGCGCTGCCATCGGATCGTAATTGATAAATTTTACTGTTTAATGCGACGAGTTCGCCATCAAGATTGTTAAATGTTCCTAATCCAAAATCGCCGTGTTTCAATAACTCAGCCATCGTAATCTGGCCTTCGTAAACCCCGCCAATCAATGCACTCATCAGTGAAGTCTGGTAAATAATGCACTCGGGATGCTGCCCTTGATAGGTGATAAAGCTTGCTGCTACCTCTTGAGCACACGAGCAATGCGATGCCATTGGTTCAGTCATATTCTTCCCCGCCCTTATGTAACATAAATTATATTTATATATAAGGTTGACGCCGAAAGAGCATAAGTACCAATATAGGAATCCCACTTTTTCGATATCAAAAATATATGGAATTACGTTATCTACGCTATTTTGTTGCAGTGGCTTCGGCCCGACACTTCACCCGAGCAGCCGAAACGCTGGGTATTTCACAGCCTCCATTGAGCCAACAGATTCAAAAATTGGAGCAGGAAATAGGCACACCGCTACTACGCCGGTTGACGCGAGGGGTCGAATTGACCAATGCAGGGAAAGTATTCTATGAGGATGCTTGTCATATATTGACGTTGACGGATGAGGCGATAAAACGGGCTAAAAGTATTGCACGGGGGGAAACAGGCAAACTGCGGGTAGGTTTTGCCAGTTCGACAGCTTTTCAGCCCATCGTCTTACAACTGCTCCATGCTTATCGGGATAAATATCCGGAGGTGATATTGTCGCCCAGCGAAGAGACCATGCCAGTGTTAATGAATGATTTACATAACGGACATATTGATGTGGCTTTTATTCGCCAGCCCTGCGATGCCAGTAATGATTTCACCTGCAAGGTGCTGGTGGAGGAGGATATGCTGTTGGTGTTGCCACATAATCACCCGCTGCACCGTTTGCCAAAAATCAATCTACAAACACTACAGCATGAAAAACTGATTATTTTCCCACGGGAGGTCGGCCCCGGATTATATGATGCCATTATCACAGCTTGCTATCGCGCAGGGTTTCAACCCGAGTTAGGGCAGCAATCGCCACAGATGGTTTCTGCGATTGGCATGGTTTCTGCCGGTTTTGGTTTTACTCTGGTGCCCCGTTCACTCACAACTATTCAGGCAAATAATGTCACTTATCATGAGATTGATGACAGCTTATTAAAAACCAAGATTACTTTGGCATGGCGGCGGCATGAACATTCAGCAGCGGTACTTAATATGGTGAATATCATGACTCGCAAAAAGCTATCCGCGGGTTAGCTCTCACTTGCGGTGATAAACGGCAGTTTAATGATGATACGGGTGAACTCCTCAGCTTTATTTATTACGGTTACACCGTATTCACTGCCATAACGTACTTTAATCCGCCGATCCACAAGGTTCATACCCAGCCCATCACCATTTGGCCGCGGTTGATACAATCCGGCATTATCCTCGACTTCCAGCACCAGAATATGGTCATCCAACTTACCGTGCAAGGTGATACGACCATTGCTGAACATCTGCGAAATACCGTGTTTGATGGCATTTTCTACCACCGGTTGTAGAGAAAATGCCGGTAAACGCGCTTCCATCAACTCATCTGGTAATGAAATTTCAACACTCAGGCGATCTGCAAACCGTGCTTTTTCTATTTCCAGATAAGCATTCACATGTTCAATTTCATCACTCAATGTGACCACATCATGACTGCGTTTGAGGTTTTTGCGGAAGAATGTCGACAGAGACAGTACCAGTTTACGGGCATGGTCTGGATTACGCCGGATCACCACCGACAGAGTATTGAGCGCATTAAACAGGAAATGCGGGTTGACCTGCGCGTGAAGCAGTTTGATTTCGGATTGTGCCAACATCTGCTTTTGCTGCTCAAATTCACCTGCCAGAATTTGGGCCGATAGCAGGTGAGCAATGCCTTCACCTAATGTGCGGTTAATACTGGAAAATAGCTTACTTTTGGGCTCATACAGTTTGATGCTGCCAATCACCCGATGTTCTTCGCCACGCAACGGGATAACCAAGGTAGAACCTAGCTTACAGGTCGGTGAAATTGAACAGGTATAGGGCACGGCGTTGCCGTCGGCGTAGACCACCTGATTCAGCTCAATCGCCCGGTGGGTATGGTCGGAAGTAATGGCTCCTCCCACTTTATGGTGATCTGAGCCGGTACCAATAAACGCCAGCAGTTTCTCACGGTCAGTGATCGCTACCGCGCCCACACCGAGTTCTTCATACAAAATACGCGCTACTCGCATACTGTTTTGCTGATCAAAACCGTGGCGTAATAATCCTTCCGCTCGCGCGGCAATTTGTAACGCTTTGGCTGAGAATGCGGTGGTGTATTTTTCGAAAATAGCTCGCCTGTCCAATAAGATACGCATAAACATCGCGGCACCGATGGTGTTAGTTATCATCATGGGCAAGGCAATATTCTCAACCAATTCGACCGCTTCATGGAAGGGGCGCGCCACTGCCAGAATAATCAACATTTGCAGGACTTCGGCCACCAAGGTAATAGCGGCGACAACCAAGGGCTGGAATAATAGATCAAGGCGATTTTTGCGGATCAGATAGCTATGGAGTAGCCCGCCTAATAACCCTTCGGTGATGGTAGATAACATACAGGCGGTGGCGGTCATTCCTCCCATAGAGTAGCGATGTAACCCCCCAGTCAGACCCACCAGAAAACCGACTGATGGCCCCCCCAGCACGCCACCCAATACGGCACCGATAGCGCGGGTATTAGCGATGGAGTCATCAATATGCAAACCAAAGTAGGTTCCCATGATGCAAAACATGGAAAACGTGAGGTAGCACACCAGTTTATGCGGCAACCTAATGGTAACCTGCATTAAGGGGATAAATAGCGGTGTTTTACTCAACAGATAGGCGATGACCAGATAGACACACATCTGTTGTAAAAGGGAAAAAATCAGTTCGACCTGGCTAACGCCCATGTTGGATGACCACTGTTATTACTCAGATTATTTATTGCTGCCGCTATTGTAGCCAGATTTCTCGACCGAGAAGTTAGCCCGCCCCTTGTTTTAACAAAAAAGCCCTATGGGGCTAAAAATCGTGTCAGCTTGTTGTTTTGCTCATTTCGTCTGGCGAGTATCACAGTTTCTTTGTGCGACTCATAACGGCATTTCCATCATATATGTGTTTCTTGCACAGCTTAATCTTCTTTTTTTTCACTTATTTGCGTGAGAAAAAATTTCATTAATCATAAGCCAATTTTTTTAGCTCTCATTGACTATGCTTATAGTTTGGGTGAGAAAAATCCTATAACTAAGTGCGCAATCATAAAGGCAGGTTAAGGCATTAGGTCTGTTTATTGACCTTGATCATGCCTAATACATTAAATGGATTGCATGATTAATATGCTGAACTTTAGCTGTGTATTTAAAATTCTGCATAAAATCATGATGTTAATCAAAGGAAGAAGATATGCCAGTACTTCCCGACCGTCAGGTGATTAATCAGATTATTTCCGGCCATTATGCCGACCCTTTTTCCGTTTTGGGTATGCACCAAACTGAGCGGGGATTACAGGTATGTGCGTTGTTACCGGATGCCAAAGAGGTATGGTTGGTTGAAACAGAAACTGGGCGAAATATCGTTCAACTTCAGAGTGAAGATCCGCGTGGTTTCTTTATTGCCAAAATCCCCCAGCGTAAAAAACCTTTCCGTTATCAGTTAGCCGTTACGTGGCAAGAAAGCCCACAAATCATCGAAGATCCCTACCGATTTGGCACACTATTGCAGGATATCGATACCTGGTTATTGGCCGAAGGTACCCATCTACGCCCTTATGAACGCTTAGGGGCGCATTTGATGAGTCTGGATGGGGTGCCGGGGGTCAGTTTTGCGGTTTGGGCACCGAATGCTCAACGTGTTTCTGTGGTGGGGGAATTTAATTTTTGGGATGGTCGCCGCCATCCTATGCGGTTACGGCGAGAAAATGGTATTTGGGAGTTATTTCTGCCCGGCGTGCAAGCGGGGCAGTTGTATAAGTTTGAGATAATAGATTGCCATGGTCAGGTGCGGTTAAAAGCGGATCCCTACGCCTTTAAAGCCCAGATGCGGCCAGAAACAGCCTCATTGATCAGTCCGTTGCCCGATGTGGTCGAAAATACTCCCGCCCGACAAAAAGCCAATGACTTGCGTTCACCTATTTCTATTTATGAAGTCCATCTTGGTTCGTGGCGACGCCATACCGACAATAATTTTTGGCTCAGTTATGGCGAATTAGCCGATCAATTGGTCGAATACGTCAAATATATGGGCTTTACCCATGTGGAATTGCTGCCCATTAATGAGCATCCGTTTGATGGTAGTTGGGGCTATCAACCGCTGGGGTTATACGCACCGACTCGCCGGTTCGGCACACCACAAGATTTCAAAGATTTTGTTGCCAAATTCCATGAGGCCGGAATTAACGTCATCCTTGACTGGGTTCCGGGTCATTTCCCCAGTGATGAGCATGGTTTATCGACGTTCGATGGAACCGCATTATATGAATATGCCGATCCGCGTGAAGGCTACCATCAGGACTGGAATACCCTGATTTATAACTATGGTCGCAATGAAGTTCGCAACTATTTAGCGGGAAATGCATTCTACTGGATGGAGCGTTTTGGTATTGATGCATTACGTATTGATGCTGTTGCTTCAATGATTTACCGCGATTACAGCCGTGCCGAAGGGCAATGGGTGCCCAATTATTACGGTGGGCGCGAAAATCTGGAGGCGATTGCCTTCTTGCGTTACACCAACCACACCATCGGTGTTGAGCGCTCCGGCGGTGTCACTATGGCTGAGGAGTCTACTGACTTCCCTGGGGTGACATTACCTCCTGATGCGGGTGGATTGGGCTTTAACTACAAGTGGAATATGGGCTGGATGCATGACACGCTCAATTACATGCAATGTGATCCTGTTCACCGCAAATATCATCATAATTTAATGACTTTCGGTATGTTATACGCCTATACCGAGAACTTTATTTTACCGATCTCTCACGATGAAGTGGTTCATGGCAAACGTTCAATCCTTGATCGTATGCCAGGTGATGCATGGCAGAAATTCGCTAACTTGCGGGCCTATTATGGGTTTATGTGGGCGCATCCAGGCAAAAAATTGCTATTTATGGGATGTGAATTCGCTCAAGGGCGTGAGTGGAATTTCGATACCAGTTTGGACTGGCATTTGCTGGATGACGAAAACGGTTGGCATAAGGGAGTGCAGCGCTGGGTTCGCGATCTTAATCATTGTTATCAGCAGCATGCGCCACTCTATGAGTTGGATTACCAACCGGCTGGCTTTGAGTGGTTGGTGGTGGATGACCATGAAAACTCGGTATTTGCTTTCCTGCGCCGTGACGCTAATGGTAACGAACTGATTGTTATTAGTAATTTCACGCCAGTCCCACGTTATCACTACCGCGTAGGTGTCCCGCAGAGCGGGCATTATCGCGAAGTGTTGAACTCTGATTCAGCGTTCTATCGTGGCAGCAATATGGGTAATCAGGGCGGTATTCATAGCCACCCAGTGGGCAGCCATAATCACAATCACTCTTTGTTACTCACTCTGCCACCGCTGTCGACCATTTATCTGGCGCGGGAGGGGTAGGATGACGACTCTGACGAGTGGCTCCCCGACGCCAATGGGTGCTCATTTTGATGGTGTCGGGATCAATTTCACTCTGTTTTCAGCTCATGCAGAGCAGGTTGAACTGTGTCTGTTTGATGATAATAACCAGGAGCTGCGGATACCGTTACCGGCCCGCAGTGGGGATATCTGGCATGGCTATCTTCCCGGAGGAAAGCCGGGGCAGCGCTATGGTTACCGTGTCAGTGGGCCATTTAACCCGCAACAAGGCCACCGTTTTAATCCCAACAAGCTATTGATAGACCCTTGTGCTCTTGCGTTAGATAGCAAAGTGGGTGATGACCCCAGCTTACAGGGTGGGGTGAGTCAGCCCGATTATCGCGACAGTGCTGCTGTCGCTCCAAAGTGTATTGTGGTCCATGAAGAATATGATTGGCAGGGGGATCGCCGACCAACCATTCCTTGGGGCAATACCGTCATTTATGAAGCGCATGTACGCGGCCTCACTCAATTGCACCCAGATATTCCGGCAGATCTGCGTGGCACGTACGCCGGTTTGGCTCATCCAGCCATGATTCAATACTTGCAAAAACTGGGTATAACGACGTTGGAGTTGCTACCAGTGCAATTCCATATTGATGAGCCACGGTTGCAGAAGATGGGGTTGAGTAATTATTGGGGTTATAACGTGCTCGCTCCCTATGCAGTTGACTCGGATTATGCTTCTGGCCGTGAAGGGATTTCCCCGCTGCAAGAGCTACGTGATGCGGTTAAAGCGCTGCATAAAGCCGGTATTGAAGTGATTTTGGATGTGGTATTCAACCACAGTGCAGAGCTGGATGTGTTTGGCCCCACTCTGTGTCAGCGTGGGATCGACAATGCCAGCTACTACTGGCTCACCCCTGAGGGTGAATATGACAACATGACCGGTTGTGGCAATACATTGCGCCTTAGCCAACCTTATGTGATGCAGTGGGTGCTTGATTGCCTGCGTTACTGGGTTGATAGCTGCCATATTGATGGTTTCCGCTTTGATTTGGGGGCGGTTTTGGGGCGCTCACCGGCTTTCGACCAACATGCTCCTTTGTTCGCCGCACTGGCGGCTGATAAACAGCTTTGTCATTGCAAGATGATTGCAGAGCCTTGGGATATCGGCTTGGGAGGTTATCAATTGGGTAACTTTCCCACCGGTTTTAGCGAATGGAATGATCAATATCGCGATGCCATGCGCCGCTTCTGGTTACGCGGCGATTTACCTTTGGGGCAATTCGCCCAACATTTCGCAGCATCCAGCAATTTATTCAAACATCGGGAGCGTTTGCCTTCCGCCAGTATCAATCAAATCACCGCCCATGATGGTTTTACTCTGCAAGATTTGCTGTGTTTTAACCAAAAACACAACCAAATCAACGGAGAAGAAAACCGTGATGGCAGTGATAACAATCTGAGCAATAATTTTGGTAGTGAAGGTTTGGTGGCGGATGACGCTATCTGGCAACGGCGCAAAGCGTGCCAGCGCGCATTACTGACCACTTTGTTACTTTCACAGGGTACACCGATGTTGCTGGCTGGCGATGAACACGGCCATAGTCAGCAAGGCAACAACAATGCGTATTGTCAGAACAACATTCTCACCTGGCTAGACTGGGGGAGCGCAGATCGAGAATTAACGGCATTTACTGCCGAACTTATTCGGTTACGCCAGCAGATTCCGGCTCTGGTTCGAGATTCATGGTGGGAAGACGGCGATGGCAATGTGCAATGGCTGGATAGTCAGGGGGAAGCGCTGAGTGATGGGGCTTGGGAGCAGGGTTGCCAGAAACAACTACAAATACGGTTATCTCAGCGCTGGCTGGTGGTGATTAATGCCACTGATCAAGCGTGTGAAATGCATTTACCTGTGGGGGAATGGGGGGTGATTCCTCCTTTTGAGCCGTCAGAGCATACGGAACCATTAACCGTATGGAATGGGTCTGCACATACCGTTTGCGTGCTCACACAGAAATCTTAAGGAGTCTTCATGGTTAAGTTTGAGAACAAAGACCCACTGATGTTAGCTCGATTATTGCCGAATAAATCTGTCGCGCTGATTCTGGCGGGTGGCCGTGGTTCGCGGCTGAAAGATTTAACGGCGACCCGTGCTAAACCCGCAGTTCATTTTGGCGGCAAGTTTCGTATTATTGATTTTGCCCTTTCCAACTGTCTGAATTCGGGTATCCGGCGTATTGGCGTGATAACGCAATATCAGTCACATAGCTTGGTTCAACATATTCAACGTGGTTGGTCATTCCTCAATGAGGAAATGAACGAATTTGTCGATTTATTGCCAGCCCAACAGCGCCTGAGCACTGAGCAGTGGTACAAAGGAACCGCAGATGCGGTTTATCAGAATCTGGATATTATCCGTCGCTACAAAGCGGAACATATCGTCATTCTGGCGGGTGACCATATTTACAAGATGGATTACTCCCGCATGTTGCTCGACCACGCTGAAAAAGGGGCTGAGTGTACTGTGGCGTGTATTCCAGTCCCCATCACCGAGGCCACTGAATTTGGTGTTATGGAGGTTGCCGAGGATTATCAGATAACCGCTTTCTATGAAAAACCGGCTAATCCTCCTGCGATGCCGGGCCGCCCGGATATGGCCCTCGCCAGCATGGGCATCTACATTTTCAATACTGATTATCTGTTTAAATTATTAGAAGAAGATCAGAAAACGCCCGGCTCCAGCCATGATTTTGGTAAAGATATCATCCCCAAATTGACTGAGCAAAGAGTGGCCTGGGCACATCCATTCGACCTTTCCTGTGTGACCTCTAATGCTGAACTGCCGCCTTACTGGCGTGATGTCGGGACGCTGGATGCCTACTGGCGTGCCAACCTCGATTTGGCATCGGTGACGCCAGAGCTGGATATGTATGACCGCGATTGGCCTATTCGGACTCATATGGAGCCGCTGCCGCCTGCCAAGTTTGTGCAGGACCGTTCCGGTAGCCACGGTATGACCATGAACTCGTTGGTTTCCGGTGGCTGCATTGTTTCCGGTTCGGTGGTGGTGCACTCAGTGCTATTCCCTCGGGTGCGGGTGAACTCGTTTTGCACCATTGATTCCACATTACTGCTGCCGGATGTACATATTGGCCGTTCGTGCCGCCTGCGCCGCTGCATTATTGACCGAGCCTGCCAGATACCCGAGGGGACGGTTATTGGGGAAAACGCCGAAGAAGACAGCAAGCGTTTTTATCGCTCTGAGGGCGGGGTGGTGTTAGTGACCCGTTCGATGCTGGCCAAGCTGGCGGCGAAATAGGGCTATCGGATTTTATCATTTATTAAGTGAGTATCTTATACCCAAATTAATTGGAGTGGCAGGTAGGCAGCAAACGAGGGTATCCCGATGAATTGACTCAGGTCAGTGATTCGGGTGCGTGAGAGCAGCTAACAACCCTGCCGTTTCAAGTAAGAAGGGTATAAATAGGAGTGATGATGCGGGTTCTACACGTATGTTCCGAGCTGTTCCCGTTGTTAAAAACCGGGGGATTGGCTGACGTTGTTGGTGCTTTACCTGCCGCTCAAATTGCTGAGGGGGCCGATGTCAGGGTTATGCTGCCGGGGTTCCCTGACTTACGCCGTGGCATCCCAGACACGGTTTTGGTCAGGGAGATTGATACCTTTGCTGGCCGTGTTTCATTACGTTATGGTCATTATCAGGGGATTGGTATTTACCTGATTGATGCACCAGGTCTCTATGACCGGGCAGGAAGCCCGTATCACGACCAATCTTTACATGCTTATGCTGATAACTATCGCCGTTTTGCATTACTGGGATGGATGGCTTGTGAACTGGCTTGTGGCCTGGATGGTTATTGGCGTCCAGAGGTGGTGCATGCCCATGATTGGCATGCCGGGCTAGCTTGTGCTTATCTCGCGGCACGTGGCCGCCCGGCACGTTCAGTATTTACCGTCCATAATTTGGCTTATCAAGGGCTGTTCTCGGGGCACCATTTGGCTGAAATACAGCTGCCAGCCGCATTTTTCCAAATGTATGGGCTGGAGTTCTATGGCCAAATTTCCTATCTGAAAGCCGGATTGTTCTTTGCTGACCATGTCACCACCGTTAGCCCGACTTATGCCAAAGAAATTACCCAACCTGCCTTTGGTTACGGCATGGAGGGGTTGCTGCAAGAGCGGGCCAGTCAGGGGCGATTGACCGGGATCCTCAATGGAGTGGACAGTGATATCTGGGACCCAAAAACGGATGCTTTACTCCATGCCCGCTATGATGCAGAAAACCTGCAAAAGAAAGCGATAAATAAAACACACCTGCAAACTACGATGGGGTTAGAGGTGACGGAGAAGAAACCTATTTTTGCCGTGGTCAGCAGGCTGACGGAGCAAAAAGGGTTAGATTTGGTGCTGGAAGCGTTGCCCGATTTACTGCAATTGGGAGGGCAATTGGCTGTTCTGGGGGCGGGTGATGCCATTTTACAAGAGGCATTCCTGGCGGCTGCGGCAGACTATTCCGGTCAGGTTGGGGTACAAATAGGCTATCACGAGGCATTTTCACACCGAATTATTGCCGGTGCGGATCTGATTCTGGTGCCCAGCCGTTTTGAACCTTGTGGGCTAACACAGTTGTATGGCTTGAAGTATGGCACTTTGCCACTGGTCCGGCATACGGGCGGGTTGGCAGATACCGTGGTGGATTGCGCGCTGGAAAATCTGGCAGACGGCAGTGCCTCGGGGTTTGTGTTTGATGAATGCGATGCACAAGCATTGGTGCGGGCGATTCGCCGTGCTTTTGTTCTGTGGAGCCGACCAAAACATTGGCGTCACGTTCAGCGCCACGCGATGGGGTTGGACTTTGGTTGGCAAGTAGCAGCGGCAGACTATCTGTCACTTTATCGGCGTCTGTGATTGCTCGTTGCCGATTTGTTGTAACCACTAATTGGGAAAACCGCTATGACATCACCGTTCAGTTATACCTCACCTGTTGTCAGTGTGGACGCGCTGAAACACTCCATTGCCTACAAACTAATGTTTATTGTCGGCAAAGATCCCTCTATTGCGACTCAGCACGATTGGCTGAATGCGACCTTATTTGCCGTGCGTGACCGGATGGTTGAACGCTGGCTGCGCTCTAATCGCGCACAATTATCACAAGACGTTCGGCAGGTTTATTATTTGTCGATGGAGTTTCTCTTGGGGCGAACACTTTCTAATGCACTGTTATCGATGGGGATTTATGAAGATATCGAACAGGCTTTGGATGAAATGGGCCTCAATCTGTCTGAGCTGCTGCAAGAAGAGAATGACCCTGGTTTAGGTAATGGTGGCTTAGGGCGTCTGGCGGCCTGTTTTCTCGATTCACTGGCGACATTAGCACTTCCTGGTCGCGGTTACGGCATTCGTTACGAATATGGCATGTTCAGCCAGAAAATCGTCAATGGTCAGCAGATGGAGTCGCCGGATAACTGGCTGGAATATGGCAATGCCTGGGAGTTTCCACGACACAATACCCGCTATAAAGTGCGGTTTGGTGGCCGTATTCAGCAGGAAGGCAGCAAAACTCGCTGGCTGGAAACGGAAGAAATTCTTGCCTGTGCCTATGATCAAATCATTCCTGGTTTTGATACAGATGCCACTAATACCCTGCGCTTATGGTCCGCACAGGCCAGTAATGAGATCAATCTGGGTAAATTCAATCAGGGTGATTACTTCGCAGCGGTAGAAGATAAAAACCATTCAGAAAACGTATCCCGGGTGCTTTATCCCGATGACTCGACCTACTCCGGGCGCGAACTGCGCCTGCGGCAAGAGTACTTTTTAGTTTCTGCCACGGTGCAGGATATTCTTAATCGCCATTGGGCGATGCACCAAACATTCGATAATTTGGCTGATAAGATCGCTATTCACCTGAATGATACCCATCCGGTGCTCTCCATTCCTGAAATGATGCGTTTGCTGATTGATGAGCATAAATTTAGCTGGATGGATGCCTGGGATGTGGTGCAGCAAGTGTTCTCCTACACCAACCACACCCTGATGAGCGAAGCACTGGAAACCTGGCCTATCGACATGATTGGCAAAATCCTGCCGCGCCATCTGCAAATCATCTTTGATATCAATGACCATTTCCTCAAACTGGTGCAGGAACAGTATCCGGACGAACCCGATTTGTTGCCACGGGTATCGATTATTGATGAAAATGATGGTCGACGAGTACGTATGGCCTGGCTTGCGGTGATCGCCAGCCATAAAGTGAATGGCGTGTCAGCGCTACATTCAGAGTTGATGGTGCAATCGCTGTTTGCTGATTTTGCCCGTATCTTCCCGAACCGTTTCTGTAATAAAACTAATGGGGTTACGCCACGGCGCTGGCTGGGGTTAGCTAACCGACCATTGGCCGCAGTATTGGATGACAGTATCGGCCATAACTGGCGCACGGATTTGAGCCAACTTAGTGAGCTGAAAAACAATATTGATTACGTGAGCTTCTTGCGGGCAGTGCAAAAAGCCAAGCTGGAGAACAAAAAGCAGCTGGCTATCTATATTGCGCAAAAGCTGAATATTGTGGTGAATCCGGCGGCGCTGTTTGATGTACAAATCAAGCGTATTCATGAGTACAAACGACAACTGTTGAATGTTCTGCATGTGATAACCCGCTATAACCGCATTCTTGAAGCACCAGATGAGAAGTGGGTACCGCGAGTGGTGATTTTTGCCGGTAAAGCAGCATCGGCTTATTACAATGCGAAGCAAATCATTCGGTTGATCAATGATGTAGCCAAGGTGATCAATAACGATCCGCGCATTAATAACTTGCTAAAAGTGGTGTTCATCCCGAACTACAGTGTCAGTCTGGCGCAGTTGATTATTCCAGCAGCTGATCTTTCCGAACAGATCTCGCTGGCGGGTACCGAGGCGTCAGGAACCAGTAATATGAAATTTGCGCTGAATGGGGCGCTAACGATTGGCACTTTGGATGGGGCGAATGTCGAGATCCGCGAACATGTCGGTGAGGATAATATCTTTATCTTTGGTAATACTACCGAGCAGGTTGAGGCGCTACGTAAGAGTGGTTATAACCCACGGAAATATTATGACGAAGATCCGGAACTGCATTTGGCATTGACGCAAATTGCTACCGGTGCTTTCAGCCCGGAAGAGCCTCATCGATACACCAGTCTGTTTGATTCATTGGTCAATCTGGGCGACCACTATCAATTGCTGGCGGATTATCGCAGTTATGTGGATACCCAAGAGCAAGTCGATACGCTCTATCGCCATCCTGATGAATGGACACGTAAAACCATATTCAATATTGCCAATATGGGCTATTTCTCTTCGGATCGGACTATTCAAGAGTATGCCGATGATATTTGGCATATTAAGCCAATCAGGCTTTAAACATTCGGCGAGTTAATTACAAAAACCCTCTTCAACAGTGAACTGTGAAGAGGGTTTTTTTAACAGATAGATGACGGGTATTTGTTATCAGGAGACCAAGGAAAGAGTCTGTTGTTTCTCAGCCTGCGCTTCTGCCAGCCACTGAGAAATCCGTTGTTTTTGTGCCTCGTCTAGCATCATACCTAACTTGGTGCGACGCCAGATGGCATCATCGAGTTCAACAACCCACTCTTTTTCAACCAGATAGCGCAATTCTGCTTCATACAGACCGTGGCCGAAGTGTTCGCCCAAGCTTTCTATGCTGGTGGCATCAGCCAAAATTAGCTCGCTATGACTGCCATAGGTACGGGTATAGCGGCGCGCCAACCCTTCAGGTAGCCAGTTATAGCGATGGCGCAGTTGTACCGTGTAGTTATCACGGTTGCCGCCAATATCCCCGCCCGGCAATGAGCCGGTTTTTGTCCATGCCGGGCCGACATTGGTATAGTAGCCGGACAGTTTTTCCAGCGCATGTTCTGCCAATTTGCGGTAGGTGGTCAGTTTGCCACCAAATACTGACAGCAGCGGTGCTTTGCCGCCTTCATCGGCGACATCCAGTGTGTAATCGCGGGTAACCGCTTGCGGTGAATCTGATTCATCATCACACAGCGGACGAACGCCAGAGTAAGTCCAGACGATATCATCGCGGCCCAGTTGCTTTTTAAAGTGGTCGTTATAGACCTTCAGCAGGTAATCAATTTCCTGGTCGTCGATCTTCACATCTTTCGGATCGCCGTGGTATTCGACGTCTGTGGTACCGATGATGGAATATTCATCCAACCAAGGAATGACGAAGACAATCCGATGGTCTTCGTTTTGCAGAATATAGGCTTGTGGCTGGTTATGAACCCGTGGCACCACAATATGGCTACCTTTGATCAGGCGGATGCCATAAGGTGATTTCAGTTTCAGACCATCATCGAAGAACTGTTTAACCCACGGGCCGGTAGCATTGACTAACCCTTTAGCGCGCCAGGTAAAGGTTTTGCCGGTGTTGGCATCGACCGCTTCCACCATCCATAGGCCTTGTTCACGCCAGGCGCGAGTCACTTTGGTGCGAGTACGTACTTCGCCGCCACGTTCGACCACTTCCTGAGCATTCAGCACGACCAGACGGGCATCATCTACCCAGCAGTCAGAATATTCGAAACCGCGCACTAACTCGGGCTTTAATACTGATTCGGGTCCAAAGCGTAGCCCTTTACTGGCTGGCAAGCTGGTACGTTTGCCCAAATGATCGTACAAGAATAAGCCGGTACGAATCATCCACGCCGGGCGCAGATGGGGCTGATGGGGCAGGCGAAAGCGCATTGGGAAAGCGATATGAGGAGCCAGTTTCAGCAAAACCTCACGTTCGGCCAATGCTTCACTGACCAACCGGAATTCATAGTGTTCCAGGTAACGTAAGCCACCGTGGATCAGTTTGGAGCTGGCAGAAGATGTAGCACAGGCCAAATCTTGTGCTTCCAGCAGCAGAACGGACAGGCCACGCCCTGCAGCGTCCGCAGCGATACCGGCACCATTAATGCCGCCACCGATCACGATCAAGTCTTTGGTTTCCATGCTTACTCCCTCCGGATGTTCGAAACAGCTCTTTAATGTTCGTTTTCGCTCATGATTGTAATCAAAAACCAACAAACAAGCCAAGACTTAACCAAAAAAAAACATTTATGCGTGATGGAGGTAACGGTTTTGTTATCAAAATGTGGGAGGAAGGCCTGGATTTGGATTTGGTGAATAGGTTTGGTTGTTCAGTATTCCGGTTCGGTTGACATAAGTTCAGTGATTAACTTACCTCCGTAGCCTCAACCGCCAAAGGGGTCACAAGCGCGTGACCCCCTTGGAACCCCGCGCTTGCGCACGTATCGCTAGCCCACTGCGTGGGTACCCTCGGCTCATCATTTCGCTGACGGGACGGCTTTACGCGGGTCCCTCCGCGTGACGCCTAAATCCGCCGTCCATGGCGGATTTCCCTGGCTACATTCTTCACTCGGCTGCTCAAATGTGCTTTTAACTTCAAGGTCAAAACAAGGGTTTTGATTTTCTCTTTTGACCTTGAGCGCAATCAGGAATATTACCGACAAAGACGATGGCCCGAGTGAGCCGCCATGGACGGCGGCGAAAAGCGCGCTGGAGCAGGACGCGACTCGCGCTGGCTCGATAAGGTCAACGGCTGCCAGAGGGAACTGCGAATAGCAGTAATATTTCGCGCAAGCGCGGGATTCCACAAGGGGGCCGCGGCCCCCTTTGGCGGTTGGTTCATCGGAGGTTAAGTTAACTCGGTGCTCTAACAACCGAACCGGATCAACTATTCGAATATCAACTGAACCAAATCACCAAAATAAACGGCTAACACAACTCCAGTTGAACTTCATGCTGTTCAATAATCTTCATCACACTGGCTGGGGGCATCTGATCGGTAAACAAATAATCGATCAGATTCATATTCCCCAGATTCACCATCGCATTACGGCCAAACTTGGAATGGTCGGTTACCAGCATCACACAACGGGAGTTTTCAATAATCGCCCGCTTGGTGCGCACTTCATGGTAATCAAACTCCAACAGGGAACCGTCCATATCAATGCCGCTAATACCGAGGATGCCGTAATCAAGGCGGAACTGAGAAATGAAGTCCAATGTGGCTTCGCCAATAATTCCACCATCACGGGTACGCACTTCGCCGCCCGCCAGAATCAGACGAAAATCTTCTTTAGCGGTCAGTAAGGTGGCGACGTTGAGATTGTTGGTGACCACGCGCAGACCTTTATGATTCATCAAAGCGTGGGCTACCGCCTCCGGTGTGGTGCCGATATCAATAAACAGGGTCGCGCCATCGGGGATCTGGCTGGCAACTCGCTGGGCAATACGCGCCTTTTCTTCCGACCACATCACTTTACGGTCGTTATAAGCCGCATTGACTGAGCTGGAGGGTAACGCCGCACCGCCATGATGACGGTGAATCTTGTTTTGATCCGCCAAATCATTCAAATCGCGTCGGATGGTTTGCGGACTCACGGCAAAATGTTCCACTAGCTCTTCAGTACTGACGTAGCCCTGTTGGCGAACCAATTCAATAATCGCATCATGCCGCTGCGTTTGCTTCACGATAATCCCCTAATGTGCCTGGTTGTTCCAGACAGTTATTGTGTGGTTTTTGCGCTGTTGCGCGTATCCCAAAATGCCATCAGTAACCCAATAATCAAGCCTGAAACATGCGCTGCATTGGCAATCGACAACCCTAAAATATCGAAATATCCAGCAACCAGCCAGAGAACCGAGAAAGCCATCAAACCACGTGGCAGCGAGATACCCCGCTCGGGTGCGCGTTCACCGGTCAGCCAGACATAGCCCATCAGGGCATAAACGACACCAGAAAGGCCGCCAAAATTCACACCGCTAAACAGCGATTGCCCCCAGCCACTGAATAAGGCTGAAACAATAGTTAATACCAGCAATTTGCCGGTGCCAAGCCGTTTTTCCATCTGCCCGGCCAGATACCACCACCACATGAGGTTAAACAGGATATGCAGCAGTGAAAAATGTAAAAAAGCATGGCTGACCCAACGCCAGATTTGCAGATACTGGCTGTTATCGCGCGGCCATGCCAGCCAGGACATCACTGCGCCATCACCGACGATTTGCATCAGAATATAGATGGCAATACACAGCACCATGACACTCAGTGTCAGTGGCCCAGCCTGACTGCGCAGAGTTTGGAGATAAGAAAAACGTTGGTAAGGCAGGTTAGAATGCAGATTGCCTGATTGCCAACTGGCAGCTTGATAGCGTGGATTGAGAGGGTCGAGTAAAAACTGCTCCAGCTCATGCTGTACCAGGGGTAATTGCTCATCATCGGCGAGCCAAATCTCCGCACCCTGAGAATCCGGCTTCACTTCCAGTGCCACATGGCGAGTGGCCATATAATCAACGAAAGCCTGCGCCAGACGTAGATTAGAAATTGCTATTACACGAACCATTTTGTCTATCACCGTCTAACGAGATTTTAATTAAAGTGCTTAAAAATATCACAATCGGGTGAGTATTAGCTAACTGGCCTGTACCACGTCTTGCGGATAGCTTCTTGCCCAAGCTTCAAAACCACCATCAATACTGTAAACCGCCTCAAAGCCTTGTTGGAGCAGATACTGTGCTGCACCTTTACTGCTATTGCCGTGATAGCACATCACCATCACCGGTTGTTCAAAATCAGTCTGTTGCATAAAAGTATGCAAGCTGCTGTTGGTCAGATGAAACGCCTCAGGTGCATGGCCCGCTTCAAAACTTTGCGGATCGCGGATATCAACTAAAACTGCTTGGTGTTCTTTTAGGCGGTTATAGGCCTGTTCAATGCTGATTGTTTCAAACTGTTCCATTCTACTTTTTGCCTTGATGCCGATGAGTGATGTTAACGCGGCATTATAAGCGATTTTGGGAGAGCAGATATCAACAAGTTATATAGGGTTATAGCTGCTGTATTCAAAGTTTCTATTTTATAAATTAATAGCTTTTATAAAAGACTTTACCTGAGTAAGGGCTAGGATGATGTGAAATAGAGTAAGAGGTAGCCATTATATGAGTATAACACCATCGGAACGTACTTATAATACTCTGCCGCAGAGTTATAACGAGCCTGAAAAATTAAATATCTTTCAAAAAATCATTCATTTTATTAGAGATATTTTGAGAATGGATGTCTTGGATAATCATTTAAATGATATTGCTCAGCGGTTACATTATTTTCAACAGTATCCTAATGATAATGAGCTTTCGACGCTGATGGATACGGTCTTGGAGCTAAAAAGTCTGACAAAAAGTGAATTGCAAAAGAATTATGAAATAGTCCAACTTTTTACCCTGAAAAAGAATGAAGATACAGGGGAGTACTCTGTTAAAAATGATAAAATAATTTTCATGTATGACGATACTAAAATTTATGAATATACAAACGCTACATACCTTAATGAAAATGTTCGTGATGTGCAAGAGTTGTTCGCCAGTAGTGGCATTCCTACCCGTAAGGGGTACATATCTTGTCAATACAAAGAGATGGAGAATTGTTTTAATGACATTGCAATGACATCGAGGAAAATAATCCAGAGAGAGATGTTGATTTTTTAAATCTAAAAACGAGTTTAAATAAATTGAATGCTTTAAGTGAAATAAATGATTTTATGCGAGCCAATAATGTTATTGGTAAAATTGAAGGCGAAGAAACTTATAATATTAAATTTGCTAATATTAATGAAGTATTAAATGAATTGAATAAAAGGTTCAATGATAGTGCTGCGGTTGAATTGTTAAATGAACTAACAAATAGTATTTATTCTTTAAAAAATAAGATAGCCAATGATAAATGGGTAGGAAAAACCATACGTAATAATAAAGATGAGATAAACAGAATTAAATGCTCTGAAGATGGCGGTAAAAGTTCTAAAATAGAAGAAGTTAAGCAGGCAATCGATAATATTGAAAGCCTTACTCAATATTGTAAAAACGCGTTGAATCCAGGAGATATAACAAAACTAGCCTAACTGAGATGGTAGCATTGTGGCCGCAGAACCTACGACCATAATGCTAAAATCATACTTAAACATACCCCATCATTTGCAATAAACGTTGCGCTTGCTGCACCGCGTCTTGCCGGTGGGCGACACCTAACTTTTGATACAAATTACGAATGTGGGTTTTAATGGTGGTGGCCGCGACATCTAACTCGCTGGCTATCTGGTCGTTGCTGTAACCAGAGTAAATCAGCCCCAAGACCTGCCATTCCCTTTGGGTTAGCGGGCTGGTGCGGATCAGTTCTGGCACTTGTGGGTGAGTTAGCAGCTTATCGACGAAGATTTCATCGAAATGAGCAAATTTATGCCGATGATGCTGATTGATGTCTTTCAAAATGCGCTGGGCACGATGCTGCTCTAACTCGGGTAAGGCATTGAGTTGAATCAGCTGGCGTAGCTGTTGCGCCATCGCTTCACCTTCAATCACAAAATGGCTGATAAAACCGGTGCGGTTGGCGAGTGACAGTGATTCAATCAGCGCTTTTTGCGCCTCACTTTTTCGTTCGGTTTGCCAGTAAAGAATATTACTTAACAACAGGTTACGGTTAAGATCACTGGTGAGACGCAAGCGGCGGGCATTCTCATTGAGTTCGTCCAGCACCACTTCCGCTTCATTAAAACGGCCCAACATAATCTGTATCCGCGCAATGTTGCGCCACTGGCCCTGCAAAAAGTGGTTATCGGCCATACCCGGTTTTTCGGCCTGACGCAGCCAATTTGCCGCCGCGGCTTTGTCGCCAGTCATTTGCCAGTGAATAACCCGTGGCTTATCAGCATTGGTAATCCAATCAAGATGATACTGGCTACCGTGTTGCAGTGCCTCGCAGCGCTGAATATACATGTTGGCGTTATCCAAATCACCACGCGCCAATGAGCATTTTGCCAGCATCGCCAGACACTGTAATTGCTGCTGTGGCTGGTAATTCACCAGAATTTCGATACCTTTACGCGCAGCTTCTTCGGCTTCATCCAGCCGTGACCACGACCACAATACCTGAGAGCGAATGCGCAACAGGAATTCGTGCATCGGCAGTTGTTCAAGATGCTGTTCATGAATTAAATCAAAGGCTTTATCTTGTGTTTCATAAGCCGCTTGCAGGAACCCCTGTGCGATCAGAATTTCACTTTGCTGCAATAATGCCCATAAAGCATAGTGATAGGCTTCGTGGCGGCGTGCCATTTGCTCGGTTTGCTGCATCATCGGCAGCGCGCGGCTCAACTCCCCTTTGCAATGATGAACTTCACCGGTGACTGAAGTGGCGACAATACGGCTATAAAAGTTCGCCATTGGCAGATATTTCAGTGCATCTGTTGCCAGCTTTTCAGCTTCTTCCGGTTTGCCGGCATTGATGGCCACCTGAGCACGCAAAGCATCGAATTCAGCCCGCAAAATCTCATCAATGGGAATTTTACGTTCCTGCATTGCCGATTCGGCGCGCTCAAGCAAGGTGTTAACTTCACCGTAGCGATGCTGGCTTTGTGCCAGCCAGGCCTGTAGCAGCGCCAGTTCAGGATTTTGTACCAATAAAGAATAGGGCAGCGCGACCAGACATTGTTCCAGCAGGGCTAACTCACTGTGGTTAAACAGCGTCCAGGCGTGTTGTAACAAGATATCGCGCAACATGCCGACATCACCCGCCGCTAATGCATGGTGAATGGCTTCCGCCGGATAGCCCAGCGCCATCCAACCTTCAGCCGCAGCATGGTGCAACTCTGGTAACTCTAATGCCAGTTCCCATTGACAACGCTGGCGCAGGAAGGTGGCGAACAACGGATGGAAACAGAACCATTCGCCGCTATCATCCATGCGATGAATAAATAGGCCTTGGCGCTCCAACTCTTCCAGCCGTTGCTGGCCGTTATCTTCACCGGTCAGGCGCACAATCAGAGCATCATTCATTGAGCGCAAAACCGAACAACGCAGCAGAAAGGCGCGTGCATCGCTATCGACCTGATCCAGCACTTCATCGACCAGATAGTCTGACAAATGGCTGGCATTTAGACCTGCCAGTCGTTTTGCTGATTTTTGTGCCGAGGAGTTAGGCTGGCGAGATGATAGCGCGATCAATTGCAGCGCCGTCGCCCAGCCTTCAACCTCATCACACAGGCGGCTGCTATCACCTTGTTCCAGCGGCACTGAGAGGCGGCAATCGAAGAATTGCTGCGCTTCCTGATGGTTAAATGCCAACTGCTGCATACCTAATTCCAACAACTGGTCGCGCACCCGCAAGTTGGCAATCCCCAGTGGCGGCAAGGTACGCGAGAGCATAATCAATGTCAGATTTTCTGGCTGATGGCGCAGGAAGAAGCGCATAGCTTCATGAATGGCATCATTGGTAATCAGATGATAATCATCAATAACCAAATACAGCGGGCCATCCCACTCGGACAGCTCGATAAATAATTGTGCGAACAGCGCAGAGAGGCTGGCATATTGATGCTTTTGGCTTATGGCCTCACTTTTGCTGCAATGGCCTCTGGTTGCCAATTGGATCGCTGCCACCAAATAGGTCGCAAAACGTTCGGGCTGATTGTCACTTTCATCGAGAGAATACCACCCGAGATCGGACTGATCGGCTGCCCACTGAGCGATCAACGTCGTTTTACCATACCCCGCCGGGCAATTTATTAAGGTCAGACGGTAATTTGCGACACCTGATAACTTAACTAACAAGCGATCACGTATCACAGTATTTTGCAGCCGTACCGGGCGGCTCAGTTTTGATGGGATCAGCATGCTATGTCCGGTTTTAAAGAGATCCGGTGAGAAGACGTCCTGGCGATTGATATGTCCATTTGTAGGAAGTTGTTACAGGCATTCATAAGAGTAATTATTTTTAGCCTCGTAATTAATCAGCACTGCTAAGGTCTGATAACGGCCATCTTATTGCAATAGAGTTAATGTTTCCTATGGCTGTAAGTTGCACCGGATCACAATTTTAGCTACGCCCTGCGACTCATCCCCAGCTAATCGTCCGGCAGGATGATGCTCTTGTCAGTTCTCATTGGCAGGATAAGGGTAAAATTACCCCACTCACAGGATAGAGACCTCCCTATGTCACAGCCTATGCTTAAAAAGGACGATTTTCTGGCCGCACTTGCCCGCCAGTGGCAGCGCTTTGGCTTAACCTCCGCTCAGCAAATGACCCAGCACCAATGGTGGGAAGCGGTCAGTGCAGCATTAGCTGAACAGTTGTCTGCTCAGCCCGCCCCCGGTAAAGCCAAAAAAGTACAGCGCCATGTTAACTACATTTCAATGGAGTTTTTAATTGGCCGTTTAACCGCTAATAACCTGATTAACTTGGGTTGGTATGATCAGGTAGAGGCGCTGTTAGCTGAGCAGCAGGTTAATCTAAGTGACCTGTTAGAGCAGGAAACCGACCCAGCATTGGGCAATGGTGGCTTGGGGCGTCTGGCAGCTTGTTTCCTTGATTCGATGGCGACAGTTGAGCAACCCGCCACCGGTTATGGTCTGAATTATCAATACGGTTTGTTCCGCCAATCTTTCAGTGAATGTAAGCAGCAGGAAGCGCCGGATAATTGGCAGCGCGAGAGCTACCCGTGGTTCCGCCACAATGCCGCGCTGGCGGTGGATGTCGGTTTTGGTGGCAAGCTGGAGAAACAAGCGGATGGCCGTCAGTTATGGTGTCCGGCCTTTACCTTACGTGGTGAAGCTTGGGATTTACCGGTGCTGGGCTTTCGTAACGGCATCACTCAGCCATTGCGCTTATGGCAAGCAACTCACCAGCATCCATTTGATTTAACAAACTTTAATGATGGTAAATTCCTGCTGGCCGAAAAAAATGGTGTTGAAGCAGAAAAGCTGACTAAAGTGCTTTATCCGAATGATAACCATCTGGCCGGTAAGCGCCTGCGGTTGATGCAACAATATTTCCAGTGCGCTTGTTCGGTGGCGGATATCTTGCGTAAGCACCATTTGGCAGGCCGCAAGCTGGCTGAACTGCCGGATTATGAAGTTATTCAGTTGAATGATACCCACCCGACCATCGCCATTCCTGAAATGTTGCGCGTATTGTTGGATGAACATCAGCTGAGCTGGGATGCGGCTTGGGCTATCACCAGTAAAACCTTCGCCTATACCAACCACACCTTGATGCCAGAAGCCCTTGAGTGCTGGGATGAAAAACTGGTGCGCAGCTTGCTGCCGCGTCATTTTGTCATCATCAAGCAGATCAATGCGCAATTTAAGCAGTTGGTCGATAAGCAATGGCCGGGCGATGAAGAAGTTTGGGCCAAGTTGGCAGTCCACCATAATAAGCAGGTGCGGATGGCCAATCTGTGCGTGGTCAGCGGCTTTGCGGTCAATGGTGTCGCGCAGTTGCACTCAGATTTAGTTATCAAAGATTTATTCCCTGAATACTATCAGTTGTGGCCAAATAAATTCCACAACGTTACCAATGGTATTACACCACGCCGCTGGTTGAAGCAATGTAACCCGGCACTGTCTGGTTTGATTGATGACACATTAAAAGTGGAATGGGCGAATGATCTGGATGCATTAGCCGGGCTTGAGCCTTATGCCGAAGATAATGCTTTCCGCAATCGCTATCAGCAGATCAAATACGACAATAAAGTTAAGTTAGCTGAATATGTTAAGCGCGTAATGGGGATAACCATTAACCCGGATGCTATCTTTGATGTGCAGATTAAGCGCTTGCATGAATATAAACGTCAGCATTTGAATCTGCTGCATATTCTGTCGCTGTATCGCCAGATCCGCGATAACCCAAATCTGGATATTGTCCCGCGTGTGTTCCTGTTTGGCGCTAAAGCAGCGCCGGGCTATTATTTAGCCAAGAATATTATTTATGCAATTAATCAGGCTGCTGAGAAGATCAATAACGATCCGATCGTTAAAGATCGCCTGAAAGTGGTCTTTATCCCGGATTACAAAGTTTCGGTTGCTGAGTTGATGATCCCCGCGGCGGATGTGTCCGAGCAGATTTCAACTGCGGGCAAAGAAGCTTCCGGTACTGGTAATATGAAACTGGCACTGAATGGTGCGTTGACGGTGGGTACGCTGGACGGCGCGAACGTCGAGATTGCTGAGCAAGTGGGTGATGAGAATATCTTTATATTCGGCAACACTGTTGAACAGGTAAAAGCCATTCTGGCGAAAGGTTATAAGCCACAGACTTATTTGAAAGCTGACGCGCATCTGAAAAGCATTCTGGATGAGCTGGCCAGCGGCGCATTTAGCCAAGGCGATAAACACGCATTTGACATGATGTTGCATAGCTTGTTGGAAGGGGGTGACCCTTATCTGGTACTGGCTGATTTTGCTTCATATTGTCAGGCACAGCAGCAAATTGATGCCCTGTACCGCGATAAGGATGAATGGACCCGCCGTACCATTCTTAACACTGCCCGGGTAGGGATGTTTAGTTCTGACCGTTCAATTCGCGATTATCAAACGCGAATCTGGCAAGCCAAACGTTAAGGAGAAGACTGCATGGATCGTAAATCGCTCGATCAAGCAGCGACACTGGCAGGGATTGCCGCCAATTATATTAATGCGCATGGTAAGTCGCAGGCTATTTCAGCACAAACCAAGCAGCAGTTGTTGGCGGCCATGGGGCGCACTAGTGTGCCCCCAGATTCTCAGACAGAAAAAGCACCATTACCACCGGTAAAAATATTTACTTTTGGCAGCGCAATGCAACTGCCAATGGCGGGATCAGGCGATTATCACTGGCAGTTACAGACCGAAAAAGGTGATTTGCATCAGGGGCGTATCAGTGCCAAAAAAACACTGACATTGCCGGCTGCACTGCCGCAAGGCTATCACCGCTTGGTATTGGAACAAGGCTTACAGCAGTGGCAGTGCTCGGTTATCGTCGCGCCGAAACGTTGCTATGAGCCAGATGCCCTGCTGGCAGGGAAAAAACTCTGGGGAGCTTGTGTTCAGTTGTATACCCTGCGCTCCGATCATAACTGGGGTATCGGTGATTTTGGCGACCTCAACCAGATGTTGGAGCAGGTCGGTGAGCGCGGTGGGGCCTTTATTGGTCTTAACCCGATTCATGCGCTGTATCCGGCCAACCCACATAGCGCCAGCCCTTACAGCCCTTCTTCCCGGCGCTGGCTGAATGTGATTTATATTGATGTCAATCGCGTGGATGAATTCCAGCATAGCGAGGCGGCGCAGACCTGGTGGCATCAGCCCGAGACACAAGGCGCGCTGGCGAAAGCGCGTGCCAGTGAATGGGTTGATTATCCGCAGGTCATGCAGCTCAAGTTGACCGCTTTGCGTTTGGCTTTCCCACTTTTTACGGCGCGCAAAACCAAAGATGCTCGGGTACAGGCATTCCATCGTTTTGTTGAACAGGGTGGCAGCAGCCTGCATCAACAGGCCGCTTTTGATGCTTTGCATGCTCATTTGAGTAAAAATGACCCGATGATGTGGGGCTGGCCAGTATGGCCGGAAAAATATCGTGATGGGCACAGCAGTGCTGTGGCTGATTTCAGTCGTGAGCATGCTGATGAAGTGAACTTCTATCTGTGGCTACAGTGGTTGGCGGCCAGCCAGTTTGAGGACTGCTTCCGTGCCAGTCAAACTCGGAAAATGCCGTTGGGGTTGTATCGTGATTTAGCGGTAGGTGTTGCAGAAGGCGGCGCTGAAACCTGGTGCGATCGCGAGTTATATTGCCTTAAAGCCTCAGTGGGAGCGCCGCCCGATATTTTAGGGCCGCTGGGCCAGAACTGGGGGTTGCCGCCAATGGATCCGCACGTCATGGCTGCTCGCGCTTATCAGCCTTTTATTGATTTGTTGCGGGCTAATATGACCAGTTGTGGCGCGCTACGTATTGATCACGTGATGGCGTTATTGCGTCTGTGGTGGATTCCTTACGGCCAAACGGCGGATCAAGGGGCTTATGTCAAATACCCGGTCGATGATCTGCTGGCGATATTAGCGTTAGAAAGTCAGCGCCATCGCTGCATGGTGATTGGTGAAGATTTAGGTACGGTGCCGGTTGAGATTGTCGGTAAGTTGCGCGACAGCGGAGTGTATTCCTATAAAGTGCTCTATTTTGAGCATGACAGCGAAAACACTTTCCGCGCACCACAGTCTTATCCGGTACAAGCGATGGCAACCATCACCACTCATGATCTGCCGACGCTGCGCGGTTATTGGCAAAGTGATGATTTGACGTTGGGGAATAAGCTGGGGCTATACCCGGACCAACAGATATTGAAACAGCTTTATCTTGATAGGGAACGTGCGAAACAAGGCTTGCTGGAAGGGTTGCATCATTATGATTGTGTGCCAAAGAAAGTGGGTCATAAAGCGTCGTTGCTGTCGATGAGCCCGGTTCTTAATCGTGGATTGCAGCGCTATGTTGCCGACAGTGCCAGTGCATTATTGGGTTTGCAGCCGGAAGATTGGTTGGATATGGCCACCCCAGTGAACATTCCAGGTACCAGTGATGAATATCCAAACTGGCGGCGAAAGTTGACGGCAACATTGGAAGAGATGTTTGCCGATGACCAGGTTAATCGTTTATTGAAAGATTTGGATAAGCGCCGCAAGAATGTTTCAGCTGGGTGATTCAGGAATAGTATAAGAAGTAAAAAGGGGGGGAGAAATCCCCCTGAATATGATGACAAAATCAACAATAAAGCCGGTGAGCCAAGAGGTTATCGCACCTCGGGGCACTCCGGTCGCTTACGCGACTACGACCCCAACGGCACGTTTCCCCTTAGTTTGGCATCTGACTTTGTCAGCATTGATAAATATATTAGCCAAAGTCATTGGTGTTACAGCAAGGCAGAAAACGAGCAAATCCCGATGAGCTGACTCAGGTCAGTGATTCGGGTGCGCGAGCGCAGCTAACACAGCTGTAGCGCCAAGGACGCAGGTTAATTAGTAATAAGAGTGCTCGCCGCGCTGATGCTCGGTCAAATCTCTCACACCTTTCAATTCTGGGAATTTCTGTAACAGCTCTTTCTCGATACCTTCTTTCAAGGTCACATCGACCATAGAGCAACCGTTACAACCGCCACCGAATTGCAGGATAGCTAACGCATCTGGCGTAATCTCCATTAAGGTGACACGACCACCGTGACCGGCCAATTGCGGGTTAATCTGCGATTGCAGAACATACTCAACCCGCTCCATCAGCGGAGCGTTATCATCCACTTTGCGCATTTTGGCGTTAGGCGCTTTCAGCGTTAACTGTGAACCTAACTGGTCAGTGACGAAATCGATTTCAGCATCTTCCAGATAAGGTTTACTCAGCTCATCAATATAGGCTGATAGCTGCTCGAATTTCAGTTCGGTATCTGTTGCTTCAACGGCATCCGGTGGGCAGTAAGACACACCGCATTCAGCGGTGGGTGTACCGGGGTTGATAACAAATACGCGGATTTGGGTGCCTTCTTCTTGATTTGCCAACAGTTTGGCAAAATGAGATTGTGCTGCGTCTGTTATTGTGATCATGGCATCTGCTCAATAGTTGACTACTCTTGTCGGTTATAATACGCCCATTGCTAGGGTGACTACAAGGTTCGACAGATACACCAGACTTGCAATGAGGCGATCCCCTCAGCCCATAGTAGCCTGGCAATCTCATGCACGGTACTGCCAGTTGTTACAACATCATCCAGCAAAGCAATATGTTGGCCGCGAACTGACTCCATACAGCGAAATATTCCCTGCATATTTTTACGGCGTGCTGCGGCTTTTAATTGCTGCTGAGAGGGCGTCGCGCGAATACGCCGTAAGGTGTTATTGCTGTAGTGACAACCGACCCAGTGTGCCAATGGCCGCGCTAATAAATCTGTTTGATTATACCCGCGCCGCCAACAGCGCCAGCGGTGTAGTGGCACACTGATAATTCTGTCTGGTTTGATGACTTTTCCGTGCCGTTTGGCATCGAGCCAGCGTAGTAATAATAATCGGGCCAATACCGGAGCCAGTGATGTTGTCCCGTTAAATTTGAGCTTTTTTATCAACCCATCCAGTGGCGGGGCATAATCACTGACCGCAGTCATACTCATCCAGCGCGGTGGTTGTTTCAAGCAGCGGCCACAAGGCAAAACAGTATTGCTACAAGGTAAGCCGCAGTAAAGGCAGCAGGGCGGCAATAGGGGGAAGTGGCGGCGGCAGTAGCCACAAATACCGTGCTTTGGATGATATAGCGGTTGCTGGCATAGCCAACACGGGCTGACGATTGTTAGCATAGTTATCTTCCTTAATAAATGATGCTATACAGGGTTAAGGCAACAGGATACTAACGTATGAAACAACTTTATTGGAACATCTGTGGTGAAGGCGATCGCGATCTTGTGTTGCTGCACGGGTGGGGGCTGAATGCAGGGGTATGGCATTGCATAATTGATCGACTCGCGCCGCATTTTCGCCTGCACTTGGTCGACCTCCCAGGATATGGGCGTAGCACTGAATTTGGCGCAATGTCACTGTCAGAAATGGCTGAAATAGTCTTACAGCAAGCGCCGCAGCAAGCAATCTGGCTTGGCTGGTCAATGGGCGGATTGGTTGCCAGTCAGATAGCCTTGAGCCACCCTGAGCGTGTTGGTGGTTTGATCACGGTTTCGTCTTCTCCTTGTTTTACCGCCCATGATGAGTGGCCGGGGATTCGTCCGGAAGTATTGGCCGGTTTCCAGCAACAACTTAGTGAGGATTTCCAGCGTACTGTGGAGCGTTTTCTGGCATTGCAAACGCTGGGAACAGAAAGCGCACGCCAGGACGCCCGTTTGCTGAAAGCGGTGGTATTGCAACATCAAATGCCGGAAGTGGCGGTGTTGACCGGCGGGCTGGATATTCTGCGTACGGCAGATTTACGCGAAGAATTGGCAGACTGTTCGCTCCCTTTCTTGCGTATTTATGGTTATCTGGATGGTTTGGTACCACGCAAAGTGGCGGCATTGCTAGACAGCCAGTGGCCGCATACTCAATCGGTGGTGATGCCAGGCTCTGCGCATGCTCCTTTTGTCTCTCATCCTGAGGCATTTTCTCAACTCGTCGTGGATTTTGCCCAACAGAGCAATACATAGCTAAGTAAAATTTAATCAGTGATTTAATGGCTAAATATTAAATTTAATTAATAATTGTTACTGTCTTGGTGTGACATGTGTAAGCAGTAATCCTTCATTTGCGAGGTATTTGGCATGAATTTATTGAAAAATCTGGCTGTAGCTCTGGTGGTGACTGGGGTTTCTTTTGGCGCGATGGCGGCTAAGGAAATTACCAAAGAAGAAGCGAAGAATTACGAGAAGATTGGCACAATCACTACCTCGGGCCAGGCAACCTCACCCATGGATGTGAAGCAAGAGTTGTCAAAATTAGCAGATGAGAAAGGCGGTAAGTATTATGTGATTATTGCCGAGCGCGAGAAGAAGAAGTTTGATGCGGATGCAGAAGTCTATAAATAATATGATCAGGGATGCCCAAGTGGGCATCTCATAGATTGCTGATAAAATTAAATGAAGGGGAAGCGTGCCGTAGGGGTCGTAGTCGCGTAAGCGACCGGAGTGCCCAGAGGTGCGGTAACCCCTTCACTCGCTGAGTTATCAATAGTTTTGTCATTCCCAAGTGGGCATCTCATTTAACTTAACGATGGTTTTTTAACTGATAAATCACCGTGCTACATTGATTTTTCCCCTCAGGACAACTCTTGCAACTGCCGGTTAGGCAGCCGCTATTATCTTGCTCAATGCGTTCAATCTTGCCCATCGCCGTCAACTTTTCCAGCATTGCCTCAACCAGAGGTAAAGGCATCGCTAATTGATGACTCAACTGGTTCGCATCAGCACTGCCGCTAAGGGCGATGGCATCGCGTAATTGCACCAGGCTTGCCACTTTTACCTCCTTGTTAATGACAGTCATTACCAGAACTTTGGCAACAACTGGCTGGCGCACTGTTTTGTAGCCTCACCGTGACCCGGCTACGAGCACGACGTAAACCAAACAGGATCAGCGCATTAATAATAATAACTAAGGCGATAATACCGAGGCTCTGCTGTGGGTGGTCACGGAAGGTAGCGGCTTGATAGAACAAGGTTGCCAGTGAGTACGCAACATTTAGCCCCCACAGTATTGAGAAGGTCATCCAGCCCCGGCTGGTTTCCCGCGCAATTGCCCCCATCACCGAGACACAAGGCACATACAACAAGACAAAAATCAGGTAGCTGTAGGCAGAGATACTGGAGCCGAACTTGCTGCTCATCATCCCCATCGAACCGGCTGCCATTTCGCCATCACCTTTGCTGGCCTCAATTGGGTTAGCTAACACACTGAGGCTGAAGGTATCTTTTAATCCCTGCCAGGTGGTATCAACTGCACCAGACAATTCACTCAATAAATTAAAGTTTTCAGCATCAAAAGGCTGGTTGTTAATTTGCTCAGCGGTGTAAAGGGTATTCAGTGTCCCCACCACCACTTCTTTCGCCATCGCGCCAGTCACTAACCCAACGGTCGCCTGCCAGTTATCCTCATGGATCCCCATCGGGGCCAGTAACGGAGTCAATACTTTACTGACAGAGGCCAGTGCTGAATCATTGATGCTATCCACCGCTTGACCACTAAAAGAAAAACTATTCAGGCCACCGATAAAAATACTGGCGATAACAATCACTTTCCCGGCGCGCAGAACAAAGCCTTTTAGCCGCTGCCAAGTTTGTAATAATAGGCTTTTGAGGTGTGGCACGTGGTAAACCGGTAACTCCATCACAAAGGGAGATGCTTCACCGCGCATGATGGTGTATTTCAGTACCAATCCAGTGAGGATGGCGACGGCAATACCTAACAAATAGAGAGAAAAGACGACACTGGCTCCATCCTGGCCGAAGAATGCGGCGGCAAATACAGCAAATATAGCCAGCCGTGCGCCACAGGACATAAACGGCGCCATCATGATGGTTATCAAACGCTCACGTTGAGCATCCAAAGTGCGTGCGCCCATAATTGAGGGCACATTGCAGCCGAAGCCGACAATCAGTGGCACAAAAGATTTACCCGGTAACCCCAGCGCCTGCATCAGCCGGTCCATAACAAAGGCGGCGCGGGCCATATAACCGGAGTCTTCCAAAAAGGAGAGGAACAGGTACATCATGCCAATTTGTGGCACCAGTGGTAGCACGGTGTTGATACCGCCGCCGACACCTTGAGCCAGGAAGATGGTTAGCCACTGTGGGAAATGTAGTGTATAGCCAACCCACTGTATCCCTTGAATAAAGATGGCAGCAGAGCCGATATCAAATATCGGTTGTAACGCCCCGCCGATATTAATGGCTAAGACGAACATTAAGTACATGACAAACAGGAAGATAGGCACACCTAACCAGCGATTCAGAATCACTTTATCAAGCACTTGGGTCAGGCGATTTGGCTCAGCTTGCTGTGAGTTACCGACGATATCGCAGATACGGGCAATGCTTTGATAGCGGGCATCGGCGATCACCAGTTCCGGGTCTTCATGCTGGTTTTGTCGCAGATTTTCACGGGCCAGATCCACGATAGAAGGGGAGATGCCAGCGCGAGCCAGGCTATAGATATCACCCTCTAATATTTGCAGTGCCAGCCAGCGGCGCTGCTGTACCGGCCAGGACTCAGGCATCGCCTGCACCAACTTATCCACTTCACTGAGTAGTACCGGCGGGTAGTTAACCAGCGCTTTGAAGGGAACAGGTTGAAGCTCATCAATGCTGTTTTTTAATTCATTGATACCCTGCCCCCGCGTAGAAACTAGCGGAATAACCGGGCAGCCTAACTGCTGAGAAAGTGCTTCGATATCAATATCAATGTGCTGACTTTTGGCAATATCCAGCATATTGAGGGCCACGACACAGGGGATACCTAACTCTATCAGTTGCAGTGTCAGATAGAGATTGCGCTCCAGATTGGCGGCATCTACCACGTTAATCAACAAGTCCGCTTCGCCGCTCAAAATATAGTGGCAAGCAATCTGCTCATCCAGCGAGGTTTGTTCAGAAATGGTGGTGAGTGAGTATGTTCCCGGCAGGTCAACCAAAGTCACCTGATGCTGTGCGGTACTGAAGTGGCCCTCTTTGCGCTCGACAGTGACCCCGGCCCAGTTACCTACCCGCTGGCGAGCTCCAGTTAACTGGTTGAAAAGGGTAGTTTTACCCGCATTGGGGTTGCCAATTAGGCCAATTGTGAGTGCTTTCATGATCCAACGTGATATCAGTAAATTAAAGTCAGCCTATGCAAGGTGGTTTTGATACATCACCTCACAGCCAGAATAAGAAGTTAATTTGAAATATTAGGGTTGCAGGTCTAGCGTCAGTAGGTCTAAATCTTTTTTACGCACCACCAGACTGACTCTGCGGGTTTCTATCTGAATGGGATCACCTAATGGCGCCAGGCGGACAACATTAAATGAAGAGCCGGGAAGCATACCCAGTGATAATAATTTTTGTCGGTAAGCCGGGCTAATTTCAGGTGAGAAACCAACAATTTTGTAGGAGCGCTGTGGGATCAGATGCATGTAAGCCTCTCGTTATAACGCATTAGCAAACCAGAGTTCAGAGAAATTCCACCACTAATAAATAATGATTAAAATAATAATAGTAAGAATCGTTTTCATATTCAACTCAGGTTAAACACTCAAAAGTAAATATTCATTACGATTTCATTTTTAAAATTAATGAGTCTGATTTCTATTTGCGCTTGTTTTACCACCAAATTAGCACGATCGCAAATGCGAACGATGAGTTAAATCAGTTAATCGAATGTTTCTATAAGCTGCTGTCCACAATAAGAAATACTGATGATTAACATAATCACTTCACTATGATTTGAATCAAATAACATTCATATTTTAATTAACACATGGAATGTTATCGTAATTATTTATAAATTAAGTGTAATAACGGACTACATTAAACTTCATGTTAAATATGATGTTAAATCAGTTAAGTCTACGTCTGATTTAGTGTGATAGAACCCCGAAAAAAAGAATTGCATGCTAATTAATTTAAAAGATAACGCTGCGATCTTATAGAAGAAAAAAATATGAGAAGTGGTACTCAATATGGCGTTAAGGATGAGTCTGAACTTACAAATTCGATGAAATAAGAACAATGAAAAAGGGCCACAGAATCTGGCCCTTCACTTGAGATATCAGCGTTTTTTAAATGCCGCCGCCAGCGCGTCACTCATGGCGCTGTTGTTGCTACTGGAATGGTTGCCGCCAGCGCGCCCTTTAGCGGGTGGGCGACTATTGGATTCATTGCTATTACGCGGCCGACTGGCACCACGATTGTCATTATTGGTATTAGCGCGGTTCTCACCACCATTACCACGACGTGAACCACTTTCACCCGGCTGTTCATCAAGCCGCATACTCAGAGCAATACGTTTGCGCTGTAAATCCACTTCCATGACTTTAACTTTGACGATATCACCGGCTTTCACCACTTTATGCGGGTCATCGACAAACTTGTCTGCCAGTGAGGAGATGTGCACTAAACCATCCTGATGGACACCGATATCGACAAACGCGCCAAAGTTGGTCACGTTAGTCACTGAGCCTTCGAGGATCATCCCCGGTGTCAGGTCATTCAGTGTTTCCACGCCTTCGGCAAAGGTCGCGGTTTTAAATTCAGGACGCGGATCTCGGCCCGGTTTTTCCAACTCGCGCAGGATGTCTGTGACGGTCGGCACGCCAAATTTCTCGGTGGTGAAATCGCGGGCGTTGAGGCTACGTAATGCTGTGGCATTGCCCATTAAGTCCTGCAATGCTTGCTCGGTAGCTGCCAAAATACGCTCGACCACCGGATAGGCTTCCGGATGCACCGTTGAAGCATCCAGCGGGTTATCCCCGTGGTTAATACGCAAGAAACCGGCGCACTGTTCGAAAGCTTTTGGCCCTAAGCGGCTGACTTTCAGCAATTGCTCGCGGTTATGGAAGCGCCCATTTTCATCACGCCAGTTCACAATATTCTGCGCCATCATGCGGGTCAGGCCAGCCACACGGGTCAGTAATGGTACTGACGCGGTGTTCAAGTCCACACCCACGGCGTTTACGCAGTCTTCTACTACCGCATCCAGCTTTTTCGCCAGTTGGCTTTGGCTGACGTCATGCTGATACTGACCAACCCCGATAGATTTCGGGTCGATTTTAACCAGTTCAGCCAACGGGTCTTGCAACCGGCGGGCAATAGAAACCGCGCCACGGATGGAAACATCCAGATCAGGGAATTCCAGTGCGGCCAGCTCTGAGGCCGAATACACCGAAGCGCCAGCCTCACTAACGATGACTTTTTGCGCCGTCACCGCCGGATACTGCTGTTGCAGCTCGGTAAAGAAGCGCTCGGTTTCCCGTGATGCAGTGCCGTTACCAATCGCTACCAGTTCAACCTGATGTTTGATGCACAGGGCAGCCACCACGGCAGCGGCTTTAGCCGCCTGCCCGGTATGAGGGTAGATGGTATCGTAGGCAACCAGCTTACCGGTAGCATCAACCACCGCCACTTTCACCCCAGTACGCAGACCTGGATCGAGGCCCATAGTGGCGCGCATCCCTGCCGGAGCGGCCATCAGCAAATCTTGCATGTTACGAGCGAATACATTGATAGCTTCGTCTTCTGCCCGTTCACGCAGGGTGCTCATCAGCTCGGTTTCAAGATGCATCAGCACCTTAATACGCCATGTCCAGTTGATCACGGCTTTGCGCCAGTTATCAGCCGGTGCATTATTCAGGCGCAAATCCAGATGGTTGATAATGATCTGCTCGCCCTGACTTTCACGCGGAGGTTCATCAAACTGTGGAGCGGGGTTCAGCGCCAGTTGCAACACCCCTTCATTACGGCCACGGAACATCGCCAGTGCGCGGTGAGAAGGGACTTGGGCGATAGGTTCGTGGTGATCGAAGTAATCGCGGAATTTAGCACCTTCCTGCTCTTTGCCTTCCACCACTTTTGCTACCAAATGGGCGTTTTTCCACAAGTATTGGCGCACTTTCGCCAGCAAAGTGGCATCTTCCGCAAAACGCTCCATCAGGATATAGCGCGCCCCATCCAGTGCCGCTTTGGTGTCTGCCACGCCTTTATCGGCGTCGACATAAGCGAGGGCGACCTGTTCCGGATCTTGCTGTGGGTCATTCCATAGGCTGTCTGCCAAGGGTTCCAGACCAGCTTCAATCGCAATCTGCCCGCGGGTACGGCGCTTTGGCTTATAAGGAAGATATAAATCTTCCAGCTCAGTCTTACTCATCGTGCCGTTAATGGCACTGGCCAGCTGCTCGGTGAGCTTACCCTGATCTTCGATTGATTTAAGAATGGTTTGGCGTCTGTCTTCAAGTTCGCGCAGATAACCCAAACGGCTTTCCAACTGGCGCAGCTGGGTATCATCCAACCCGCCGGTAACTTCCTTACGATACCGTGAAATAAAGGGTACGGTATTACCTTCATCCAGCAGGCTTATCGCGGCAATAACTTGCTCTGGCCGCGCCTGTATTTCGCTTGCAATAATGCTGCTCAGTTGTTCATTCATAAGTCTGATATCAATTTTGATAGTGAGTAGGAAAAACGGCAGAAGATAGTTATACGGATTGCCCGGATAAATTGCCAGTAGAGTGGTCGCTGAGCTTGAGCTAACGTGAACTTATCGGTAAAAGGTTAAGGTATATACCCGTCATACTTCAAGCTGCATGTGCGTTGGCTGCCTTCGTTCACCCGAATCATTGACTGGTGTCAACTCATCGGGACTCACTCAGTTGCCGCCTTCCTGCAACTCGAATTATTTAAGGTATAGTAGTGGCATTTCTGCCAAAGGAATAAGTGGATAACGGTATGGCGAAAAGTAACTATATTACCCGCGAAGGCTGGCAGGCACTGGATCGTGAGCTGCATTATCTATGGCGAGAAGAGCGGCCAGTAGTCACTCAGGCGGTGTCTGAAGCCGCGGCTATGGGTGATCGTTCGGAAAATGCCGAATATATCTACGGTAAGAAGCGCCTGCGGGAAATTGATCGTCGGGTACGCTTTCTGACCAAACGCCTTGAAGTGTTGAAAATTGTTGATCCCGATCCGCGCCAGGAAGGGAAAGTCTATTTTGGTGCTTGGGTTCGGGTCGAAAATGAATCAGGAGAACAGCGCATCTTCCGCTTGGTGGGGCCAGATGAGTTCGATCCGGCGAAAAAATGGATTTCTATCGATTCACCGGTGGCCCGAGCCTTGATAGGTAAACAGGTCGATGATGAGGTGACGGTTCAAACACCAAATGGTGAGGCGACTTACTGGATTTTAGAGATTCGCTACCGCCCATTTGATGAAAGTGTTGATAATTAAGCCTGACAATAAGCTTTGTAACAATTTCGACTAGAATGTATACCATAAATAGCTGTCTGTTAGAGTGAGTTTTTCTAACAATGTGCAGATTCAGGCAATACGGCCTTTGGGAGTAATAAAATGCAAGAGAATCACAAGATTCTGGTCGTTGATGACGATATGCGCCTACGCGCGCTATTGGAACGTTACCTGACAGAACAAGGTTTCCAGGTGCGCAGTGTTGCCAATGCGGAACAGATGGATCGCTTGCTGACTCGTGAGTCCTTCCACCTGATGGTGCTCGACCTGATGTTACCGGGGGAAGATGGCCTGTCTATCTGCCGCCGCCTGCGCAGTCAAAGCAACCCAATGCCGATCATTATGGTGACGGCCAAGGGTGAAGAAGTTGACCGTATCGTCGGGCTGGAAATTGGTGCCGATGACTATATTCCAAAGCCATTTAACCCACGCGAACTGCTGGCTCGTATCCGCGCGGTGCTACGCCGTCAGGCCAACGAACTTCCAGGTGCCCCTTCACAAGAAGAAGCGGTGATTGCATTTGGTAAGTTCAAATTGAACCTGGGTACCCGCGAGATGTTCCGTGAAGATGAACCTATGCCACTGACCAGCGGTGAGTTTGCGGTGCTGAAAGCTTTAGTCAGTCACCCGCGTGAGCCATTGTCTCGCGATAAACTGATGAATTTGGCTCGTGGCCGTGAATACAGTGCAATGGAACGTTCTATCGACGTACAGATTTCACGTTTGCGCCGCATGGTAGAAGAAGATCCAGCTCATCCACGCTATATCCAAACTGTATGGGGCTTGGGCTACGTATTTGTGCCGGACGGCAGTAAAGCATGAGGCGATGGCGCTTTTCTCCACGTAGCTCATTTGCCCGAACCTTATTACTGATTGTGACTTTGCTGTTTGTCAGCCTGGTCACGACGTATCTGGTGGTACTGAATTTCGCCATTTTGCCTAGTTTGCAGCAGTTTAATAAAGTATTGGCATATGAAGTCCGTATGCTGATGACTGATCGGCTGCAACTGGAAGATGGCACGCTACTTGAAGTCCCGCCAGCGTTTCGGCGTGAGATTTACCGTGAATTGGGGATTTCGCTTTATACCAATGCCGCGGCAGAGGAAAGTGGCCTGCGTTGGGCACAGCATTACAAGTTTCTTAGTGATCAAATGGCCCAGCAATTAGGTGGGCCAACCGATGTTCGGGTCGAAGTGAATAAAAACTCGCCCGTTGTCTGGTTGAAAACGTGGTTATCGCCAGATATTTGGGTGAGGGTGCCATTAACCGAGATCCATCAGGGCGATTTCTCGCCGCTGTTCCGTTATACCTTGGCCATCATGTTACTGGCAGTTGGCGGTGCCTGGCTGTTTATCCGTATTCAGAATCGACCCTTGGTTGAACTGGAACATGCGGCTTTGCAGGTCGGTAAGGGAATCATTCCGCCACCGCTGCGCGAATATGGTGCTTCTGAGGTCCGTTCTGTCACCCGGGCATTTAACCAAATGGCGGCTGGCGTGAAGTTGCTGGCTGATGACCGTACCTTGTTAATGGCGGGGGTCAGTCATGACTTGCGTACGCCATTGACCCGTATCCGTTTGGCGACAGAAATGATGAGTGAAGCCGACGGATATTTGTCTGAGTCAATCAATAAGGACATTGAAGAGTGTAATGCCATTATCGAGCAGTTTATTGATTATCTGCGCACTGGGCAGGAGATGCCGACCGAACCGAGCGATCTTAATGCGGTATTGGGTGAAGTGATTGCTGCTGAAAGTGGCTATGAACGAGTGATTGAAACGGATTTATGTGAAGGCGAAGTGATGGTAGATATTCATCCATTATCGATCAAGCGCGCCTTGGCAAATATGGTGGTGAATGCTGCTCGTTACGGCAATGGTTGGATAAAAGTGAGCAGTGGCACAGAGCTACAGCGGGCTTGGTTCCAGGTGGAAGATGATGGACCGGGTATTAAGCCGGAAGATTTGAAGCATTTGTTCCAGCCTTTTGTCCGTGGCGATAGTGCCCGTAGTACCAGTGGCACCGGGTTAGGGTTGGCCATTGTGCAGCGAATTATTGATGCGCACGCCGGTTCGTTGGATATCGGTACCAGCGAGCGAGGTGGATTACGGATTCGGGCCTATATCCCGTTGCCGTTGGATGTTAAGCCTAAGCCACCAGCAGTAGTGTGATCTGATTTGGTTGTTGAATATTAATTGTTCAGTGAGCACCGAACAAACAACAACCGAACCTGATAACTAAACCACCAAGCCAGATTTAATCTATTCTTGATTTGCGAAAAACAAAAAGGGACACAAATGTGCCCCTTTTATCATCTTACAAAACCAAATCTAAATCAGATCTTTGGCCCTGCGCTAACCAACGCAGCCCCTGCTGGGGTATCGGTATACTTATCGAAGTTAGTGGTAAAACGCTTCGCCAAATCTTCGGCTTTCTCCTGCCACTGCGCGACATCCGCGTAAGTATCGCGCGGGTCGAGGATTGCGGGGTCTACGCCCGGTAATGCCATCGGAACGGCCAAATCGAAGATTGGCAGGGTAAAGGTTTCAGCTTTATCAATTTCACCATTCAGAATGGCGTCAATGATGGCTCGGGTATCTTTGATGGAAATACGTTTGCCGGTGCCATTCCAGCCAGTGTTGACCAGATAAGCTTGAGCGCCCACCGCTTGCATACGTTTAACCAATACTTCTGCATATTGTGTTGGATGCAGTGACAAGAATGCGGCACCAAAACAAGCAGAGAAGGTTGGTGTTGGCTCAGTGACACCGCGCTCAGTACCCGCCAGTTTGGCTGTAAAGCCAGACAGGAAGTGATACTGGGTTTGATTTGCCGTCAGGCGAGATACCGGCGGTAATACGCCAAAGGCATCGGCAGTCAGGAAAATAACCTTGGTGGCATGACCTGCTTTAGAGACTGGCTTAACAATATTTTCAATGTGGTAGATAGGGTAAGAAACACGGGTGTTTTCAGTTTTGGAACCGTCATTGAAATCAACAGTACCATCTGGTAGCACTACCACATTCTCCAGCAATGCATCACGCTTAATCGCATGATAAATATCGGGTTCTGCTTCTTCAGATAACTTGATGGTTTTGGCGTAGCAGCCACCTTCAAAGTTAAATACGCCGTCATCATCCCAACCATGTTCATCATCGCCGATCAACTTGCGTTTCGGGTCAGTGGACAGGGTGGTTTTACCGGTACCGGACAAGCCGAAGAAGATAGCCACATCGCCTTTTTCACCGACGTTAGCCGAGCAGTGCATGGAAGCAATGCCTTTCAGTGGCAACAGGTAGTTCATCATTGAGAACATACCTTTCTTCATTTCACCGCCATACCATGTGCCGCCAATCAGCTGCATACGTTCTGTCAGGTTAAAGGCCACAAAGTTCTCTGAATTCAGACCTTGCTCTTTCCAGTTCGGGTTAGTGCATTTAGCGCCATTCATGACGATAAAATCAGGCTCGAAATGGGCCAATTCTTCATCAGTTGGGCGGATAAACATGTTTTTAACGAAATGCGCTTGCCAGGCCACTTCAGTAACAAAGCGAACTTGCAGACGGGTATCGGCATTAGCACCGCAGAATGTGTCAACAACAAACAGGCGCTTCCCAGACAGTTGATTAGTGACCAACCCTTTCAGGTGAGTCCAAGTCTCTTGGCTTAGCGGTTTATTATCATTCTTGCCTTTGCCCTGATCGGCCCACCACACGGTATCCTGAGTGATAGCATCACGGACAATATATTTATCTTTTGGTGAGCGGCCGGTAAAGATACCGGTGTCTACCGCAATTGCTCCTGTGTTGGTGAGGGTTCCGCGCTCGTATCCTTCGAGTGTGGGTTTAGTCTCTTCCTGGAACAGTAAATCATAGCTTGGGTTGTAAACAATCTCGCTGACGTTATGGATGCCATAGGCGGCGAGCTCCTGCGGGGTAATTCCTTTAACACTCATGTCATAACTCCTGGATCGTCAATTTTCTACCAGCGATTGTAATTACTCATCCCCGATTAACAGCGATAGCGTTCAAATATTTCAATATATGACCTACTTTTCGCTAGGTTATGAGAGATAGGACACGGATTGTCGCAAGTATGAAACGGCAGAAGAAATGGCTGGGCACGAGTCAGCACCCAACCAAGTATTACGAGAATTAATGAATTTGTTCTGATGAAGGGCTGTTACCGCTTTTTAATGTGGCAATATCGACCGCATCAAACAGGTAGTGAGTACCGCAATACTCGCAATTCATATCAATATTGCCATCTTGTTCCAGCATCTCTTTGACGTCATCTTCGGATAGCGTCACTAATGCATCGGCGCAACGTTCGCGAGAACAGGTACAGCGGAAACTGACATTTTGTGGTTCGTAAAGTGTCACTTCTTCCTGATGATATAAACGATACAGCACCTCATTGGCCGGCAGGGTGAATAGCTCCTCAGCTTTGATGGTGGTAGTAAGCCGTGCGAGATGATCAAATTCATCTTCATTACGCTCCTGTGCGGGTAGAACTTGCAACAGCATACCGCCTGCGGCAGGTTTACCTTCCACATTACCGGTGCGGATAAACAGGCGGGTAGGTAACTGTTCTGACTGCATAAAGTAATTTTCCAGGCAGGCGGCGATAGTCTCACCTTCCAATGCCACTACACCTTGATAGCGCTCACCCTGTGCCGGTGTGATGGTTATGACCAGATAGCCACTGTTGCCCATCATCTCTTGCAGCGTACTTTCATCACTGATTTCACCTTTAAAGCGGGCGACACCGCGCATTTCTTGCTGGTTATTGCCGTTAATCACTGCCAGTGAGAGTGGGCCTTCCCCACCTTGCAATTGCACCGTGATATCACCGTCAAATTTGAGGGTCGCGGTCAGCAGACTGGTCGCGACCAACATTTCACCTAACAGTTTTTGTACCGCAGGAGGGTAGTCATGATTAGCGAGCATCTGTTGGTAGGTTTCATTGACTGAAACCAGTTCACCGCGCACAGCATGGTTAGCGAACAGGTAGCGTTGCAGTTGATCATGATTAGAGTGATCGTGATTAGATTGATCGTGATTAGACATAGGTTTCTCTCTTTCTGGCTGCAAGCAGTTTACTCAGGCTCGCCTTGTTTAAATTTGATTAGATTGCGACGCTCTTTTTTATCCGGTCGCCGATCCGGATGTGGCATGGTCAGAGCATTGAGTTTACGTGCTTGTGCCACTTTCTCGCGGTTAGCAATGCTGGCCTCAGTTTCTTCATACAATGCCTGCGCTTCACTTGCGCCTCTGCGTTGGTGGTGTAGCGCCAAGACCCGTACTGTGCGCTCATCGTTACCTTGGCGCAGACGAATTTCGGCATTGATTTCAACCAGCTTACTCGGTTTACCACGCTGCCCGTTGTAATGGACTTTGCCGCCATCCACCATTTCTCGCGCTATTGCTCTGGTTTTGTAAAACCGGGCGGCCCAAAGCCATTTATCTAGCCGAACCGATTCGTCCGAGACTGCTTTCTCTTTCATGAATACTCCCAGCCGTCATGCTCATTTATTCCGACATTACTTGCGTAACTCTAATGCAGGCAATAGCTTACGGTAGTCATTGATTGCAGGGTGGCTGTGAAATGCTTTATCAGCACAGCTGGAGTCAGGGTTTTCTATTCCCAGACAGTAGCGGATACCAAAGGTGCGCGCAGCATCCAGAATCTTCTCACTGTCATCGACAAATAAGGTTCTGGCAGGATTCAGCCCGGTATACTGCGTGACAGCTTGCCACAGTCGTTGATCTTCCTTTGGATAACCAAATGTATGGGTAGAAAGTAATAAATCAAGGTGCTGGTCGAGAGCGGTGTGCTCAATTTTTACCGCCAGACTGTGCGGATGGGCATTGGTGAGTAAAATAGTTTGTAAGCCGCGCTCACGTAAACTGGCTAAAAAGGGCTGGGTATCCTGGCGCAACCGCACGCGATTGCCTGCTTGCGTAGTCATCGCGTAGATATCCAAATCTAGCCGCTCGCTCCAATAATCGAAGCAATACCAATTTAGTGTGTGCTGCACTGCCAGATATTCATCATGGATAATTTTATGCGCCTGCTCCAGAGATATCCCTCGGCGTTGGCTGAGTGTTTCCGGTACCTGCTTGAGCCAGAAATGGCTGTCGAACTCTAAATCGAGCAGAGTGCCATCCATATCCAACAGCACGGTATCAATTTCTTGCCAATTCAATTCAGGGGGCATCGCGACTCCACATTAGCTGTATTCACCCGTCATACTTCAAGCTGCATGTGCGTTGGCTGCATTCAATCACCCCAGTCACTTACTTGTGTAAGCTCTTGGGGATTCACTCAATTGCCGCCTTCCTGCAACTCGAATTATTTAGGGCGTAAATAAGACTAATGATAAACGAAAAAGGGCTAACGTAGGAAAGGCGCTGGAGTGAGGGGTTGGTTGAAGCAATTATCATAATAGCGTTGAATATTATCCATGCGACTACGGTTTTTCAGGACGCGCCGAATAAATAAGGTGGTATTCACCACTAAACACACAATCAGAACCAGCAGCAGCAGGCTGGTGCCCAAATAACGACCGAGTGTCACGATATCCGGTTCGCTGTGTAATGCAATATGGCGAGTTCCATTGGCATCGGTGGTGATATTGGTAATGATACCTTCAGCCTTAAATGGGGTATTGAGTAGCAGCCCAGAGAGCCGCTGCAATTCGCGCCACTGCTCCAACGCACTGTAATCGAACAGAGGAACCGAGGGCGCAGGGTGATTGACTAACTGTTTCCCCTCATCGCTGGTAATCAGGAACCCACCCGGTGGAGGGCTGTTCAAAGCCTCTGTCGCCAGATGTGTTTCACGGTAAACAAATGATGAGGTTGCCGTTTTAACCAGATTTTCCAGAGTGTCGGCGCTGACCGGGCGTAACAGCACATTCATGCCTTTTAAGGTGCCTGACTGTGCTCGTTTCACCAGCCCTGACCAATTCTTGGCATTCCCCAAATTCACCAAAGCATTTTTCAGGCGAATACAATCAGCATCACCACCACATAATGCCTGGGTTTTTAAGACGATATCCGCAAAATTATCCAGCAAAATCATACCGGACTTTTCAATAGCGGTTGCCAGTTGTGGGTTAACGTTAGCATCCGAACCTTGGGGGTGTAGCTGTTGATTCACGGTAGCCACCAGCGATGCTGCTTTTTCAATGACCTCAGATTCAGGTTGCGGTAATGGCGCTGCGTTATTCCAATAGATACCGGAGCAATCAAAAGGTGTGAAAACAAAACTGTGCGAGTTTTGAGTATTCGGCGGGACATAACACATCCCCATTCCCTGTGCTTTCAGCATATCGCCAATACGGAGCGGCATTTTTTCTAATGCTTCAACGCTGGTCACCTGCTGGCTTTGCGCACCTTGCAACCAGGCGACACTCAATTTTAGTGGCAGCCCCAGTGGCACATAGATCAGTAATAACGCCATCACCAACAGCGATCCGGCCATTAATGTCAGGTTTTTCCCCCAGCGTTGTAGGGGAAAGTGCTTCATTTCATCATGCAGGGACAAAAACGGCCCCTGACGTACAACCTGACGATTGAGGTAGATATCAATATTGGTTTTTTTGCCCAAATCATGAGCAAAATAGGGGCCCCAATGTGCCGGATAGATCAGATCGACAATCCCGAGCGAGATATTATTCATCTGCCCCTGATTTGACTCACCGAACAGGCCCCAGCGCTTTGGTGTGCCACTTAGGCAATGAACTTCCCGCAAATCTTTTTCAGATAGTGGGCGGAACATATTCCAGCATGCCCAGCCAGTCAGTGTTGCCGCCACAATAATCAGCCAGGGCAGTGTTACCGCAGGGCCAGTCAGTGCAAAGAACAGTAACAGCAATGCCAAACAAATGGCCCCAGCTTCTTTCAAGCCGTTAGTACCATGCAGGGCATATTCTTCCGGAGTTTCCTTGCGGATATTCAGTAGCTCAATATGTTCGCTATCCGCCTTGCGGATTGACGCGTTTTGCGCCACAGAAGATAAAATAGGCTGGTAAGTGTTCTCTGACTGATGATTTTTCAGCGTATGCCCGTTGAGGGAAATAACCAAAGGGATCGTTTGGGTTTGGATAAGTTCGACGTCATTATCCTGAGTAATATATTGTTCCCATGAAGCTGGTAGGTGAACTTCAATAGAATCAAGATAATAGCGCCATTTATTCGGTTCGTCAGTTGCCACGCCATAGCGGGTAATCGCGCGGGTTACCGCATAAACATTGTCACTTTGAGGTGTTAAAATTAGTTTCGCGGGCGAAGACACACTGTTTGTCAGGGTTCGGGTATCAAACGTTGACTGGGGTTTAAACCCTATTTTGTCTTGTTGGTTTAGCAGGTAGTTTTCAATGTTGACCCGCTCTTCCGGTGTCAGTTTTCGATGCGTGGGTTGCGCGAACGGCAGTGTTGCAGTTACGGGGATAGGTCGGCGGAATCGGAACCACCACAACAAACCCACTGTGATCAGACTGGTCAACAGTAAGGCCAATATTAAGACTATTGTGCTCATCCCATCCCCATCCGAGCGCCCCTGACTTACGTCAACTCTATGAAATAATGCATCATACCCAACATGCGGCAAACTGCATGTGCGTTGGCTGCTTTTATTTGCCGCCTTGCTGCAGCTTGAATTATTTAGGGTACATATTACGCATAAACACAGTACAGAGGCATATAACAGCGTTATTCATCAAATAACCTAATACAAGTGCTCTTAAACTGCCCGTAGACTGATAAGGATAGCAAGGCTAAAACATCGGTAATATCAGCATAATCCTATTTTCAAACACAAGTTTTAACTGATATTGCGCAGATATAGGATGATAATTAACCGGTTGAATCTTGACTAAACTCGCCGCCATGTTAAAAACAGGTAAATTATATCTAACTGACATTGCGATAAAGGTTCTCATTAACGCACAATGTGATCAAGTTCTAATAAAATCCAGTATAAAGAGTCGGGTTAATCCGCATAGGTAAAAAGTGGCTTATTAAGTAACCATATTATGGGCCTGACTACCCCGATGTGCGTCCGACCGGCGGCGAGTTTTAATTTGGGGCCATTATGAAACACCTGCAAAAACCTAAAATACATAAAATAGAAACGATTGCCCGCTCCCGCTTGTTTACTGTTGAAGCGGTGAGTTTGGAGTTCAGCAATGGTGTACAACGTGTTTATGAGCGTATGCGCCCATCGAATCGCGAAGCCGTTATGATTGTGCCAATCATTGGTAATGACTTACTGCTGATCCGCGAATATGCCGTGGGTATCGAAGAGTATGAATTGGGCTTCCCTAAAGGACTCATTGATCCCGGAGAGGGCGTATTAGACGCTGCTAATCGTGAATTGATGGAGGAAGTTGGATTTGGCGCTGAGCGTTTTGATTACCTTAGTAAGCTGACGATGGCCCCCTCCTACTTCTCGAGCAAAATGAACATTGTTGTCGCGCAAAACCTCTATCCGCAAAGTCTGGAAGGTGATGAGCCAGAACCACTGCCACAAGTGCGCTGGCCGATTGCGAATATGATGGCACTGCTTGATGAACCCGGTTTTTGCGAAGCCCGCAATGTCAGCGCACTGTTTTTGGCCCAGGCATTTCTGACTAAAGCGGGTATCGCTTAATATTGAGCTGCTCTAATAAAAAAGCCGGGTGATCTTGCGATCCCCGGCTTATCAGCAGTAACTCAATTATCAGAACAGTTCGTGAGTCTGGCCGTTATCCATCAGCGTGGTACCCGCTTCATGTACAGAATATTCGGTAGGTTGTGTCCCCTCGATAAAGTACTCTGAGCGGCTACCTGGCCCACCTGTGGATAGTTTACCTGTTTGCTTATCAATCACTACACTGACGATACCCGGTGGTGGCGCGACTTGTTTTTCCGGCAAACCTTCAAGGGCTGCTTTCATAAAGTCATTCCACGCCGGTTGAGCAGTTTTCGCCCCGCCTTCAGCACCTGATATCTGGTCAGAAATTGCGCCAGATGCAGTACTACGACCCAAGTCACGGCGATGATCGTCAAAACCAATCCAGACTGATGTCACAGTGTCCGGGCCATAGCCGGAGAACCATGCATCTTTCGAGTTGTTGGTGGTACCGGTTTTACCGCCGATATCTTTGCGTTTTAAATCGCGCCCAGCACGCCAGCCTGTCCCCATCCAGCCCGGTTCACCGAAGATGTTGGAGTTCAATGCATCGCGAATCAGGAACGCCAGCGGTGTGCTTATTACATGCGGTGCATATTGCTCATCGCTATTGAGCTTAGCTTGTGCTGGAGTGACTTGTTCCAGCTCCGGCATTGGCACATTGCTGGCATTATTGGTTTGTGACGTCGCCACATTTTCGGTGTTATCGTCGGATAGCACCACAGAGCGCTGTGTATCGCCATAAATGACCGGCAGGTTACACTCTTCACAGACAATTTTCGGTTTCGTTTCAAACAGCACATTGCCGGTATCATCGGTGATTTTGGTGATGAAATACGGATCGACCAAATAGCCGCCGTTTGCCAACACCGCATAACCTCGGACTAGCTGCAATGGCGTGAATGAAGCGGAACCCAGCGCCAATGATTCTGAATGCACGATGTTTTGTGCCGGGAAACCAAAGCGTTGCAGATATTCAGCCGCATAATCTACACCCATGGCGCGCATGGCTCGCACCATCACCACGTTTTTCGATTGACCCAGGCCTTGGCGTAGACGAATCGGGCCGTCATAAGTGGGTGGCGAGTTTTTTGGCCGCCAGTCGGTACCCGCACCGGCATCCCAACGAGTAATCGGCAAGTCGTTGAGAATGCTTGCCAAGGTCAGGCCTTTGTCCATCGCCGCGGTGTACAGGAAAGGTTTGATATTCGAACCAACCTGACGCAATGCTTGTGTAACACGGTTGAATTTACTTTGGTTAAAGTCAAAACCGCCTACCAGCGCTTTAATCGCACCATTATTCGGGTCAATAGAAACCAAGGCAGAGTTGACGTCTGGTACTTGAGCGAGCCACCAGTTGTCATCCACTTTTCTGACCCAAATCTGCTGACCTGGCTGAACAACATCGGTGACCTTTTTAGGTGTCGGCCCCTGAGCATTGTCAGATTTATACGGACGCGCCCAGCGCATACCGGCCATCGGTAATGTCACGCTACTACCATCAGCCAACATGGCTGTTGCCTGTTCCGCATTTGCCTCAGTGATAACCGCAGGCAACAGTGGGCCATAGACTGGCAGTGTTTTCAGTGAATCAATAATTTGCTCACGACTCCACGCGCTTTCGCCCACCTTCCATAACACATTGGATGGGCCACGATAGCCGTGGCGCATGTCATAAGCCAACACATTGGCGCGTAAGGAGTCCACCGCCGCGAGCTGAAGCTTTTTGGTGATAGTGGTATAGACCTGATAACCGTCGGTATAGGCGTTTTCGCCATAGCGCTTAATCATTTCCTGACGCACCATTTCGGACAGATAAGGTGCTGAGAAAGCAATTTGCGGCGCATGGTAGTTGGCAACTAACTCTTCACTACGAGCCTGATCGTACTGCGCTTGGGTGATGTACTTTTCATCCAACATGCGCGACAGCACCACATTACGACGTGCAACAGCGCGGTCATGTGAGTAAAGCGGGTTGAAAGTTGATGGCGCTTTTGGCAAACCGGCAATCATCGCCATCTGGCTGAGAGTCAACTCGTTGACTTCTTTACCGAAATAAACCTGCGCCGCCGCCCCGACACCATAGGCGCGGTAACCCAGATAGATCTTGTTCAGATACAACTCAAGAATTTCATCTTTGGTCAGTAGCTGTTCAATGCGAATGGCCAGAAAAGCCTCCTTGATTTTACGCATCAAGGTTCGTTCCGGGCTTAAGAAAAAGTTTCGCGCTAATTGCTGGGTGATGGTACTGGCCCCTTGAGAGGCGCGCCCCGACACCATAGCAATAGAAGCCGCACGTAGGATACCCACCGGGTCCACACCGTGATGCTCATAGAATCGGCTATCTTCCGTCGCAATAAACGCATGCACCATTTCTGGTGGAATTTGTTTTAATGTCAACGGGATACGGCGCTTTTCACCGTATTGGGCGATCAATTCGCCTTCGGCGCTATACACCAACATAGGTGTTTGCAGCCGGACATCTTTCAGTGTGGCAACGTCGGGTAGCTGAGGCTCAATATATTTGTACAGGCCAAATATTGAGGCTGCTCCCAGTAAAATGCAACACACCGCAAGGATCAAAAAATACTTTACGAACTTCACCTGAGATTTCCCATTCAATGTCAATTGGGCAGTTTATAAACAACCGCGCCGTAGTATAAAGGCAAGCCCGTTACATGGATACGTACTTTTATTCTGTCTCGACACGGAGGTCGACAAAGATGTACACACAATATTGGCAGGTTGGGCTAGATATTCAAATGGAGGCGATACGCGCCTTGGCAGTTGTCAGACGGCGCTATGGTTGGCAACTGCGGTACTGGTGGCATCAAACCTTACCTTATGGGGCTGTGCGGGAGGGTATTTTACAACAGCCAGATGTGGTTAGCGACAAACTCAAATTATTACGCAAACAATTACCGAGACATATTTCATTACGCATTGCATTGCCCGCACAGCGGATCTTGCAACAGAGCATTCCCGCCCCGGATCGGCGGTTACGCGAACCCGAACGCGAGGGCTTCATTCATGCAGTGGCAAGCAAGCTTTTCCCGCTAAGCAGCCAGGAATTGGCGCTGGATTATCGGGCGGTGTCTGAGCGTGAATTATTAATCACTGCTGCTCGCCAGTCAGAAGTTCGCCAATGGCAAGAATGCTTACAACAGGCTGATCTGCCATCACACATCATTGATATCACTCCCTGCGCTCTACGTTATATGGCGATGGCAGCCGGTTTAGTGGGGCCTTATTGGTTAGTCCATCGGCTGGCGCATGAGTGGCTGTGGGTCTCCTCCAGTGACATGCCGTTTATCTTCGGTGTGGTGGCTATCGAAACTGACGATGCACCGGAGGGCGGCTCTAATATGCTCAATCCGTTATCGATATTATTGACGCAACTTCGGACCCAATATTCTGCATTGAGTGATAAGGCAGTCAAAGTGTATTACAGCAGTATCATGGGTGAGCCTGCACCGGAAAATACTGCACTCTGGTCACCTTTTGCTGCATTTACTCAGTATCAACCTCCCTTGCCTTCATCACCGGCAGCATTCACCTTAGCCGGAGGACTGGCATTACGCCCAGTAGATGACTGATGTATCAAGTTAACTTTTCATCATGGCGTACAGCCTGTCAGCGATCTCGCTACCGATTTTGGCGCAACATAGGTTTGTGCCAAGGGATACTTTTTGCCATCTCTCTGGTGGCTATGCAGATGCAGTTACACTCACGACAAATCAGCCAACAAGGCAGTCTGAGGGCACTTTTGCAACAGCAGTCTGTATTGAGCCAGCAGCATCAACAGGTGCAACAACTCATGGCGCGAAAACAGCGTGCGGAGCAGCGAATACAGATGTATCGGCAAATGCATCAATCTGCCCATCGTTACTCGGTGTTACTGCAACAGCTATCCCAGCAAATTCCCGATAACTGCTGGTTGATCAGCCTGATACCGCAAAGCGATAAGCTGGTTTTCGAGGCAGTCAGCCAAGATTACGCCGCGATCCATGATTTTTTAGCGCGATTGGGCCGACAGCCTCTACTGGCAAATGTGCGCCTACAGCGGATTGCTCAACGGGATGATGGGCATTTTCGGTTTATGGCACAGGCGGATTGGCCTCAGGAGGGGATAAGTGATGAATAAACAGTTGCAACGTTGGCTGGATCGGCCTGGCTGGCAGCTCTACTTATATCAATGGGGGGTACTGGGGCTGATGGGTTTAGGTGTTTATAGCATGCTGCTGCGCCCTCAATGGCAACAGCAGCAGCTCAGCACTCAGGAAATTATCCAACACCAACAACAGGTTGAGCGGCAACAGTCAGAGTTGGCACTGTTCCCATCGCTATTTTCTCTTCAACAGGAACTGACCGCGTTGAGTGTGGCAGAAGCATCGCGACAGCAACCCGGCGGCTCAATAGCACATTTAGTCGGCAAATGGATTGGGCCTTTTGGTGGTCAGGTTATCAGTTGGCAGCGTCAATCTGAACCGCTTGTGGGAGGTGGCGGAGCGGGTCTTGTCGAGCAACAACAATGGGCAGCAACCTTACGGATCAACTTTTATGGATTACGCCATTTACTTCGTCAGTTAGCCACCACTCCATCACCGATTCAAATCCAACTAATTGATATTACGCGTGATAACCATGCACTGACCGTAAAACTAACCCTACAAGAGTATCTTGCCGGAGGTGGAAGTGAGTTATCACCGTAGGAGTGCGTGGGTGATCGGAGGGCTACTGGTCGCAGTATCACAGTTTCCAGTTGTGGGTGCAGAATCCCTATTGGCAGAGGTTGGGCGCAATCCTTTTGAGCGAATATCAACGGCATCTTGTGATGATGATCGGAAAACGCTTGCCGGGTGGCGATTGCAGGGCATTGTCCGCGGTGCAGATTATCATATTGGCTGGGTACAACGTTCAGAGGGGCAGTGGCAAAAGGTGGCGATAGAAACGCGCTTATTGCCCTATTGGCAGGTAACTCACATCAGTGAGCGGCAGGTTAGCCTCCAGCATGTCAATGCGGAGCGATCATGCTCAGGCTCATCGGGTTCTATGGTGCTTTCAATGCGCTAACCCATTAATAATCAGTATTAAAAGGAATGAATCTGATGAGAGTCTCGCTATTTAAAATCACAATCATATTTAAAATCAAAAACTGGCTTTGGGCTGCATGCTGCATGGCGCGAGAACTATTTTCCACTCTTCTACTGTGCGGTGTTTTGCTCACCACTTCGTTTGCCACTGATGCCAAAAGTGGCAAGCCAGTTTCACTGGAGTTTCAAGATGCTCCCGCCACCGTGGTATTACAAGCATTGGCTGATTATCAGCAATTAAACTTAGTCATTGCGTCGGATATTGGCGCGAATCTCAGCCTCCGACTAGTGGATGTCCCTTGGGATCAAGCGCTTGCAATCGTTTTACGGATGAGTCACCTGAAAGTAGAGCGGGAAGGGGCGGTGATGTTGGTTTTCACCGAACAGGATAGTGAGGAAAGGCGATTGCGGGCGGAACAAAAAACCGCGCCGGAATCGCTGAGTAATTTGAGTCTCGCCTTACAATATGCCAATGCCGAAGAAGTTGCCGACAGTTTGAATCTGGCGGAAGGGGGGCTACTGTCCCCTCTGGGCAGCGTAGTGGTAGATAAACGTACCAATACATTATTAATTCGCGATACTCCCGCATCATTAGCATTATTAAAAAATTGGCTGGCAGAGATGGATTTGCCCTTGCAGCAAGTCCAGTTGGCCGCGCATATCGTGACCATGAGCCGCGAAAACTTGCAAGAACTTGGCGTACGCTGGGGTATGGGGGATGCCAAACCTACCTCTTCACTTCGAATGAGTGATTTTAATGTAAATTTGCCTCTACCAAATAGTGCTGTCAGCGCCGGTTTTAATGTTGCCCGCATTGGGGGGAGGCTACTGGAACTGGAGTTGAGCGCACTGGAACAGGAAAATGAGGTCGATATCATTGCCAGCCCTCGATTGGTGACCTCTCATCAACAAACCGCCAGTATCAAGCAAGGTTCCGATATTCCGTATACTGTCTCGCGAGGTAAAAAAGGGGCGACCACGATTGAGTTTAAAGAAGCAGTGCTAGGGATGGAGGTCACACCGAAAATACTGCGGAATGGTAAAATTACTTTAAACTTAAAAATCAGCCAAAATATGCCAGGAATGGCGATGAAACGTGGTGATAGTGAAACTTTATTAATAGATAAGCAGGAAATACAAACCCAAATTACGGTAAATGATGGCGAAACGATTGTGTTAGGCGGGATTTTCCAGCAAAAAAGCAGTCACGGGCTTAATAAAGTCCCTATTTTGGCCGATATTCCTTGGTTGGGTGGGCTGTTTAAACAGGATGCCCGGCAACAAAGCCGTCGGGAGTTAGTTATTTTCATCACGCCAAGGTTAATCAGTGCTTGAGTATTATGAGGTGCTGATTTATGAAAACAGACCAATCTTGGTGACTTTCTGCAACTTTTTGTGTGATTGGGGGCTTCTAAATTTGACGCTGCCTCGGATTTAGCTTACAAGGGTTACCGAATTGAGCTCCGAGGTTTTTAATAACGTTGATACGCCGATAAAAACGTATGGTTTCCCTCCCACGACGTGTACAACGATTTATTCGGTTGCCAAACTACCAGAAGTGCTGAGATAATTTTCCGTCTGATCTCGCACTATCGCTCATGAGGTTTCAGTTTAGGTCCCGTTGCTAATTTGATTGGCGGGGCGGGTTATCATTAACGAATAGTCTTAGTAATACCAAAAACATGGCAGAGAAACGCAATATCTTTCTGGTTGGGCCTATGGGTGCCGGCAAAAGCACTATTGGTCGTCAGTTAGCTCAGCAACTCAATATGGAGTTTTTCGACTCTGATCAAGAAATTGAGCGACGTACCGGAGCTGACGTGGGCTGGGTATTCGACGTGGAAGGCGAAGAAGGTTTCCGCGATCGTGAAGAAAAAGTTATTAATGAACTGACGGAAAAACAAGGCATTGTGCTGGCAACCGGTGGTGGCTCTGTTAAATCCAGAGAAACCCGTAACCGTTTGTCAGCCCGTGGCGTTGTGGTGTACTTGGAAACCACGATCGAAAAGCAGTTGGCCCGTACGCAGCGCGACAAAAAACGTCCGTTGTTGCAGGTTGATTCGCCTCCGCGTGAAGTGTTAGAAGCACTGGCAAAAGAACGTAATCCGTTGTACGAAGAAATTGCAGATGTCACCATCCGCACTGACGATCAAAGCGCGAAAGTTGTTGCTAACCAGATTATCAACATGCTGGAAAGTAACTGATTTTAGCATTTTACTAATGCCCACGGGCGTAAGTTAAGAAGGTTACTGGGCGCGACATGGAGAAGATTACTGTCACGTTAGGGGAGCGTAGCTACCCGATTACGATTGCTGCTGGATTATTCAATGATCCAGTCTCTTTTAAGCCGCTGAAGGCGGGTGACCAGGTCATGCTGGTAACCAACCAAACGCTAGCGCCACTCTATCTGGATTCGCTCCGGGCAGTGCTGGAACAAGGCGGCATTAAAGTTGATCAGGTGATTTTACCTGATGGCGAGCAGTATAAATCTCTGAGTGTTCTGGAGCAGGTATTTTCTGCCCTTCTGGAAAAACCGCACGGTCGTGATACTACACTTGTCGCCTTGGGTGGCGGTGTAGTGGGCGACCTGACCGGTTTTGCCGCCGCTTGCTATCAGCGCGGTGTTCGCTTTATTCAAGTCCCTACTACTTTACTTTCTCAAGTGGATTCCTCTGTCGGTGGTAAAACCGCAGTGAATCATCCATTGGGTAAGAACATGATTGGTGCTTTCTACCAGCCCGCATCGGTAGTGGTTGACCTTAATTGTCTTAAAACCCTCCCTTCACGTGAGCTTGCTTCCGGGCTGGCTGAAGTTATCAAATACGGCATCATTCTTGACGCAGCTTTCTTTGAGTGGCTGGAAACCAATATCGACTCACTTCTTGCACTGGATATGTCGGCATTAGCCTACTGCATCCGTCGTTGCTGTGAATTGAAAGCCGATGTTGTCGCTGCCGATGAACGGGAAGAGAGCGGGATGCGCGCTTTACTCAATTTGGGTCATACTTATGGTCATGCCATTGAGGCCGAAATGGGTTATGGCGTCTGGCTACACGGGGAAGCTGTTGCCGCCGGAATGATGATGGCCGCGCACACCTCCCGTCGATTGGGCCAGTTCTCAGCTGAAGATGTTGAGCGTATCAAGAAACTGCTTTTACGTGCCGGTCTGCCAGTCAGCGGGCCGCAGGAAATGACGCTAGAGTCCTATTTACCACACATGATGCGAGATAAAAAAGTGCTGGCCGGAGAGCTTCGTCTGGTACTGCCAACTGCGATAGGTCAGTCAGAAATTCGTAGCGGTATTGCGCATGACATGGTGCTGGCGTCTATCGCTGATTGCCAGTTATAGAAAATGGCATAAGTACGATATTATACGTTTTATCATATTCCTTTGCTGCGGGCGGTTTAGCCTGTTAGCAGTCAGTAAAATCAATCAGCCGGGCTGCAATGATAAATGCGGTCGGCTTTTGCCTCTAGTTGGAGGGTTTAGATGGATGATTTAAAGCCGGAAGACGATCTGAAACCAGATAGCAGTGACCGTCGCCCTACACGTGCCCGTAAGTCCTCGACTGGGCCTAAGCTTGCTGTTTCACGCCAACATATGATGATTGGTATCGGCATTTTAGTGCTGTTATTGATTATTATTGCCATCGGTTCAGCCCTGAAAGCACCGACAGAGCACGAAGCATCCCAACAAAATCCAAATGTGGATGCTGCGCGAAACATCAATCTGTCTGATTCATCCTCACTGACCAGCGGCAATAATACCCAACCAGGTGTGGCAAATAACACCACCGATGGCCATGATGCCAATGGCGTGAAGAACAACGCTCAGCCACAAGATATCAATGTTCCGCCGATTTCTCCGACACCAACCGAGGCTGCACCGCAGTCTTCTGCTAACGCTCCGACTCAACGTGTTGAATTGCCGGGTAATATGTCTGACGCACTCTCTCAGACTCAGGGGCAGGTAGATACCTTGTCTCAGAATATGAATGATGGTCAGACATCCACATTGCCAACAGCGCCAGCAACGGTTTCGACTTCGAAAGGGGCCAAAGCGCCAGTAGCACGGGAAACCATTACTCACCCGGCGCAGAAACAGGCCACAGCCGCGACTAAACAACCTGCGATTAGTCATAAAAATCCAACTACGGTAGTGTCTCCAGCCGCTTCCGCAGGGGTGAAGTCAGGCTCAACTGGCAGCAGCAGCGCATTGAAAAATGCCTCTGGTAGCCACTTTACGTTGCAATTGAGCAGTGCATCGCGTTCAGATACCTTGAATGCTTATGCTAAGCAGCAGAAATTATCTGACTATCATGTGTATGAAACTAAACGTGATGGTAAGCCTTGGTACATCCTGGTGAGTGGTAATTACGCCTCTTCTGCTGATGCAAAAAGGGCGATAGCCACATTACCGGCCGATGTTCAGGCGAAAAAACCGTGGGTTAAACCTGTACAACAAGTACAGCAAGACCTTAGAAAATAAATCATTCTTATTTGTGCGCTGATGTGCTGTCTGAAACAGAGTACAATCTGCGGCTCTGAATTATTAAGTAGCTAACTGACGGCATGAAGAAAAACCGCGCTTTTTTAAAATGGGCTGGTGGGAAATATCCGCTGGTTGATGACATTCGACGCCATCTACCAGCGGGAGACTGCTTGATAGAGCCATTCGTCGGTGCGGGTTCGGTGTTCCTTAACACCGAGTATGAATCTTACATACTGGCCGATATCAACAGTGATCTGATCAACCTCTACAATATCGTGAAGGACCGCACTGATGACTTCGTGCGTGATGCTCGCGTTTTATTCACCGGCGATTTCAATAATTCCGAACAGTTTTACCAACTGCGTCAAGAGTTTAACGCCAGCACCGATGCCTATCGGCGTGCATTATTGTTTCTCTACTTGAATCGCCATTGTTATAACGGTCTGTGTCGTTATAATTTGAGCGGTGAATTCAATGTGCCTTTTGGTCGTTACAAAAGACCTTATTTCCCGGAAAATGAACTGTATTGGTTTGCTGAAAAATCGCAAAATGCCATTTTTGTTTGTGAGCACTATCAGGAAACTTTACTAAAAGCTGTGCACGGGGCAGTGGTTTACTGCGATCCTCCGTATGCACCATTATCAGCGACGGCTAATTTTACGGCATATCACACCAGTAACTTTGGTCTGGCGGATCAACAGAATCTGGCTCGTCTGGCTTACCAGCTGTCAGCAGAAAATAAGATCCCGGTCCTGATTTCTAATCACGACACAGAACTGACGCGCGATTGGTATCATCAGGCGTCACTGCATGTGGTCAAAGCGCGCCGTACTATCAGCCGGAATATCCTTGGCCGTAGTAAAGTGAATGAGCTTTTGGCGCTGTATAGCTGAGCGGGGCTGCCGCTCAGTAAAGATTCAAACCCCATGGTTTGTGAGAGAGAAAGCTTGCCACGCTGACGCCTCATAAAACAAAGAGACACGTTTGGAGAAGCGGATGAAAAAGTTTTTAATTGCCCCGTCTATTCTGTCAGCAGATTTTGCCCGTCTGGGTGAGGATACTGCCAAGGTGCTCGCCGCCGGTGCTGATGTTGTGCATTTTGATGTGATGGACAATCATTACGTTCCTAATCTGACTATCGGGCCGATGGTGTGCAAGGCTCTGCGTGATTACGGTATTACTGCCCCTATTGATGTTCATCTGATGGTAAAACCGGTCGACCGTATTGTCCCGGATTTTGCCAAAGCAGGTGCCACCTATATCACATTCCATCCTGAAGCCTCAGAACATGTTGATCGCACCTTGCAGCTCATCAAAGAGAGTGGGTGCAAGGCGGGTTTGGTGTTCAACCCAGCCACTCCGCTTAGCTATCTTGACTATGTGATGGATAAGCTGGATGTCATTTTGTTGATGTCGGTGAACCCCGGCTTCGGTGGTCAATCCTTCATTCCTGAAACGCTGAACAAATTGCGTCAGGTGCGTAAGTTGATTGATGACAGCGGTTATGACATTCGTTTGGAAGTAGATGGTGGCGTTAAAGTGGATAATATCCGCGATATCGCGGCAGCAGGTGCCGATATGTTTGTTGCCGGTTCGGCTATTTTCAATCAACCAGATTACGCCGCAGTCATTGATGCCATGCGCAGTGAATTGGCGATGTCTGCCAATGACTAAGTTCGACTCTATCCGCGGTGTGGCTTTCGATCTGGATGGCACATTGGTTGATAGCGCTCCAGGGCTTGCCAGCGCGATTGATATGGCGCTGTCACATCAAAACTTGCCGGTTGCCGGTAAAGATTTGGTATCAACCTGGATTGGCAATGGCGCTGATGTGTTAGTCGAGCGTGCATTGCGCTGGGCTGGCCGCGAGCCAGATGCACAATCTGTGGCGCATACCCGTGAATTGTTTGACCACTATTACGCCCAGACGGTTGAGCAGGGAAGTCAGCTATTCCCGCAAGTGAAAGCGACATTGGAACAACTGGCGGCCAGTGGCCTGCCGATGGGCCTGATTACCAATAAGCCCACGCCATTTGTTGCACCGCTGCTGAGGTCTTTGGGTATTGCCGATTATTTCTCCGTCATCATTGGCGGTGATGATGTTGTGGTGAAGAAACCGCATCCAGCTCCATTGTATTTATTGTTGGCCAAACTTGGCTTGCATGCCCATGAGATGCTGTTTGTTGGTGATTCACGTAATGACATTATGGCCGCGCAGGCGGCGGGTTGCCCCTGTGTCGGGCTGACCTATGGATATAACTACGGTGAAGCTATTGCCACCAGTCATCCTGACTGTGTGCTGGAGCACTTTGCCTGTCTGTTGCCCGCCATCGGGCTACCATCTTTAAAAGATCAGGAAGTATAAAATGAGTAAACCCACTGAAATACCTGCTGTATCCGATAAACAAAAACCTATCGTATTTAGCGGCGCGCAGCCGTCCGGCGAATTGACTATTGGCAATTACATGGGTGCGCTGCGTCAGTGGGTACAGATGCAGGATGACTATGATTGCATCTATTGCATTGTTGACCTGCATGCAATCACTGCTCGTCAGGACCCAACGTTGCTACGTAAAAGAACGCTCGATACCCTGGCGCTGTATCTGGCTTGCGGTATTGATCCGCAGAAAAGCACCATTTTTGTTCAATCCCATGTGCCAGAGCACTCGCAACTGGGCTGGGCATTGAACTGCTACACCTATTTCGGCGAACTGAGCCGCATGACTCAGTTCAAAGACAAATCAGCCCGTTATGCTGAAAATATTAACGCCGGTTTGTTCGATTATCCGGTATTGATGGCGGCGGATATTTTGCTGTATCAGACTAACCAGGTACCAGTCGGTGAAGACCAGAAACAACACCTGGAACTGAGCCGTGATATCGCCAGCCGATTCAATAATCTGTATGGCGATATCTTCAAAATTCCTGAGCCGTTTATTCCAAAAGCCGGTGCGCGGGTGATGTCCTTGCAGGATCCGACCAAAAAAATGTCCAAGTCTGATGATAACCGCAATAACGTCATCGAATTATTGGAAGATCCTAAATCTGTGGTGAAAAAGATTAAACGCGCCATGACCGATTCTGATGAGCCAGCGGTTATCCGTTATGACACTGAGAAGAAAGCCGGTGTTTCTAACCTGCTGGATATCTTGTCAGGTGTGACAGGTCAGTCTATTCCTGAACTGGAAGCCCAGTTTGAAGGCCAAATGTATGGTCATTTGAAAGGTGCGGTTGCCGATGCAGTTTCTGGCATGCTGAGCGAGCTTCAGGCGCGTTATCATCAATATCGCGAAGACGAGGCTTTCTTGCAGGAAGTTATGCGTGAAGGTGCGGCTAAGGCGCGTGCTCGCGCACAAGATACACTGGCTAAAGTGTATGAAGCTATTGGTTTTGTTGCACATCCATAAGTGAATCAATAAGTCATTCGAAGGGGGAGCCTTCCCCCTTCTGACTCAAATTTAGCTTAACCCACTTTTTCAACTTGTTCCTTCGTCCCTGCTTTGCCATGTTCCGCGCTGGAAAACCAATTCAGTTTTTCACGTAAGCTGACAACACTGCCGACGATAATCAGGCTTGGGCTGCTGACTTGCTGAGAAAGTAGTGCCAGCTGACTCAGTTCGCCGCTTACCACCCGCTGATGCCGTGAGGTACCATTCTCGACCAGAGCAACAGGGGTTGCCGCTGGCATACCGTGTCGAATCAGTTGCTGCTGAATCTCTGCGGCCTGTGATAGGCCCATATAGAACACTAAAGTTTGTTTTTCTGCCGCCAGATTTGCCCAATCCAACTGACTGTCTTTTTTGGCGTGGCCGGTAATCAGCCGCACACTCTGGGCGTGATCGCGATGGGTCAGTGGAATGCCACTGTAGGCTGAACAGCCAGATGCAGCGGTAATTCCCGGTACCACAGAAAACGGAATATCGTAGTCTGCCAGTGTTTCCAGCTCTTCGCCGCCACGGCCAAAAATAAACGGATCGCCGCCTTTCAAACGCACCACGCGTTTCCCTTGTTGCGCCTGTTGCAGCAAAATCTGATTGATTTGATCCTGTGGTACGGTGTGGCGGCCAGACTCTTTACCGACAAAAATTCGCTCGGCGTCGCGTCGCACTAAATTCATCACTTCATCGGACACCAGGCGGTCATATACCACCACGTCAGCTTGCTGAATCTGCTGTAAACCTTTCAATGTCAGCAAACCAGCATCCCCCGGCCCGGCTCCAACTAATACTACTTCGCCGCGATCAGACAGTGGCGCATTGAACAGTTGCTCAACGTGTTGCTCGACTTGTACCTGATCCTCATTAGCCAGTGATTGCGCCAGACGGTCGTGGGTGAGCAGTTTTTCCCAGAAACGGCGACGGTCAGTCATCGCGGCAAAATGCTGTTTTACCCGCTGACGTAAGTGACCTGCCAACTGTGCCAATTGGCCCAAATGCTGTGGCAGCATAGCTTCCAGTTTTTCTCGCAGCAATCGCGCTAACACTGGAGCTTTTCCGCCAGAAGAGATAGCTATCATGATAGGAGAGCGGTCAATGATTGATGGCATAATAAAACTGGTGCGCTTCGGGTCATCAACCACATTGCAGAACACCCGCTGTTGGTTGGCGCTTTGATAGACCAACGCATTGACGGTCACCTGGTCAGTCGCTGCAATCACCAACCATTTTTCTGCCAACAGTTCCGGTGCGAATTCGCCACTAACTAATGAAAGTTGCCCTTGCTCCGCCCAATCGTGAAACTGCTCGGTAAATTCACAGGCATTGACGGTGACGACAGCACCCGCATCAAGCAATAAGCGAGCTTTACGTTCGGCCACTTCACCACCACCGACCAGCAGGCAGGCTTTGTTTTGCAGTTGGCAGAAAATCGGGAAGTAGTCCATGGGCAATCCTTCAGGTTGAGGCCGCTAGGGGGTAAACCAGCCCCTAAGAGCTGGTGAATTCGGGTATCTGACTGCTGGCTAAGTCAATTGAAGGGGAATCGTGCCGTTGGGGTCGTAGTCGCGTAAGCGACCGGAGCGCCCCTAGGTGCGGTAAACCCTTCACTCACTGGTTTTGCCATTAACCTCGTATAACTCACTCTTTTACGGCTTGTGGCGCATTGACTACCGTAGGCTGTGGACGTTGCTCCCGTGGGGTGGCATACCAATAACCCAGACCCATAAATACCGCGCCTGACAGGGTATTCCCCAGTGTCACCCACAGCAGGTTATGACCGATACCGCTCAGGGTGTAAGCCTCGCTGTGATGACCGAACCAAGACAAGGCGAACAGCGTCATATTTGCTACGGAGTGTTCATAACCGGAGGCAATAAAGGCCAGCAAGCACCACCAAATAGCGATAAATTTAGCGGCACCTTCTACCCGAATTGCCATCCAGATCGCCAGACAAACCAGCCAGTTACATAGTACACCCTTAAAGAATAAGGTCATAGCGGGCGCAGAGGTTTTTGCCAGCGCTGCGGTGTGCACCAAACTGGTATCCACTGACAGCAGGTTACCGCCGCCGTAGTAATAAAGCAGGGCAACAAAAACAGAACCCAGCAGATTCCCCAGCCAGGTTTGTGGCAGTACAGTCCACATTTGACTGGATTTAATAGTGCCTGCCTTGACCCCAAAGGTCAGGAACATGGTGTGGCCGGTAAACAGCTCAGAACCAGCGATAATCACTAAAGTCAGCGCCAGACCAAAGGTGGCCCCCATGACTAATGGGCGGTAAGCGGGGTCAATCAGATTGCCCAGGGTAAAAATCAGAATAATGCCAAGGCCAACATAAGCACCGGCCATCGCCGAACCAATCCAAAATCCCAGCGGGCTTTCTTTTGCCAGTTTGACGATGCGGGCCGCGTTGGTCGCGCATTTGTTAATTGTATCTGTATACATACTCATACCTGTGATCGAGAGTTATTTTGTGGTTATCCGGCACTGGCCGGATAACTGTTATCTATCACGCTTTGACTTGCACTATGCCGTCGCGAACCCGCGCATCAAAATGGGTAACCGAGCGCGTTTCATCTTCCAGACAGAAGCCATCATGCAGGCGAAAATGTTGTTTTTTCAGTGGGCTGGCCACCCACAAATCACCTTGATGTTCTGCGATTAATCCGCGCGAGAGCACACTGGCCTGAGCGAAGGGGTCAATGTTGCTAATGGCAAACACCTGTTCGTCCGCATAAGGTCGGAATACCGCGACTTGATGCTCACCAATCAGGCCACATACGCCGCTACCGGGCAAAATATCGGCTAATGGGCAAAGTGGAATCCACTGACTCATAAGTTATCCTCCAGTTCCAGCACCCTAACAGGGATGCGTTCATCCGGACGGGCCGGGCGATGTTGTTCACGTTCAGGCACTACTTGCACATTTGGGTCACGTAGTGGGCTGTTGATAAAGTGGGCGAAACGGACTTGCGCAGCCGGGTTTTCGACGGTGACTTTCCATTCGCAGGTGACTTTATCGCGCAGGCGAGCAATATCCGCTTCTAGCTGGTCGTTAATGCCCAGTTTGTCATCGAGAATGACGGCGCGTAGATAGTTAATGCCACCTTCCAGACTTTCCAGCCACACCGAGGTGCGTTGCAGTTTATCGGCGGTGCGGATGTAGAACATCATAAAGCGGTCGAGATAGCGCATCAGGGTTTCTTCATCCAGATCCGCTGCCAGTAAGTCCGCATGACGTGGTTTCATCCCGCCGTTACCGCAGACATACAGGTTCCAGCCGTTTTCGGTGGCGATAATCCCGACATCTTTACCCTGTGCTTCTGAACATTCGCGGGTACAGCCGGAAACACCAAATTTCATTTTGTGTGGTGTCCGGATGCCTTTGTAGCGGTGTTCCAGTGCGACACCGAAGCCGACGCTATCGCCAACCCCAAAGCGGCACCAGGTGCTACCGACACAGGTTTTTGCCATACGTAGTGCTTTGGCATAGGCGTGTCCGGTCTCAAAGCCCGCTTCAATCAACTGCGCCCAAATAGCCGGGAGATCGTCTTTTTGTGCGCCAAACATCCCGACGCGCTGTGAGCCGGTCAGTTTGGTGTAGAGATTATATTGTTTGGCGATGCGGCCAATGGCCAGCAGACCATCAGGCGTGATTTCCCCACCCGGTGAGCGCGGGATAACCGAGTAAGTGCCGTCTTTTTGGATATTGCCGAGGAAATTGTCGTTGGTATCCTGCAACGGGGTGTGTTGCGGCTCCAATATATATTCATTCCAGCAGGATGCCAGCAGTGAACCCACCGTCGGTTTACATACTTCACAGCCATAACCTTTACCATATTTTTCCAGCAAGGCATCAAAGCTTTTAATCCCTTCGACACGGATCAAGTGATATAGCTCTTGACGTGAATACGCGAAGTGCTCACACAAATGATGATTAACTTCAATGCCTTGCTTGCTGAGTTCGGCATTCAACACTTGGGTCACTAAGGGAATGCAGCCGCCGCAACCGGTACCGGCTTTCGTCGCCGATTTAAGCGCTGCTACGGTATGGCAACCCTGGCCGATGGCTTGAATAATGTCGCCTTTGGTGACATCAAAACAGGAACAGATTTGTGCGGTATCCGGCAGGGAATCAACCCCCATCGCTGGTTTACTGCCCGCATGGGCTGGCAAAATCAGGCTGTCGGGGTTTTCCGGTAGCTCAATATTATTCAGTGCTAATTGCAGCAGATTACCGTAATCGCTGGTATCACCGACCAGCACCGCCCCGAGCAGTTTTTTGTTGTCGGCGCTGACCACCAGACGCTTGTAAATCTCTTTGCTTTCATCGAGATAAACATAGCTGCGTGCGCCTTCAGTGCGACCGTGGGCATCACCAATCCCGCCGACGTCTACACCGAGGAGCTTGAGTTTGGCGCTCATGTCCGCGCCCTGGAAGGTATTTTCGCGCCCCAGTAAATGGTCAGCCGTCACCTGGGCCATTTTGTAACCCGGTGCGACCAGCCCGAAAGTCCGCTCTTGCCATGATGCACACTCGCCAATGGCGTACACATCCGGGTCGGAGGTTTGGCAATAATCATTAATAGCAATACCACCACGGCGCGCTGTGGCTAAACCGCATTGGTGAGCCAGTTTGTCTTGTGGGCGAATACCGGTGGAGAAGACGATAAAATCGACTTCCAACTGGGTGCCATCGGCAAACAGCATGGTTTTGCGGCTGTTTTGCCCGCTATGGACAATTTCTTGCGTATTTTTGCCGGTATGAACTCTGACGCCCATGCGCTCAATTTTCTGGCGCAGTTGGTCACCGCCCATTGGGTCAAGCTGTTCTGCCATTAATACCGAAGCAAATTCAATGACATGGGTTTCAACACCGAGGCTTTTCAGTGCGCCTGCGGCTTCCAACCCTAATAATCCGCCACCAATGACTGCCCCGCGTTTACTGCGACGGGTACAAGCTTCAATGGCATTTAAATCTTCAATGGTGCGGTAAACAAAGCAGTCTTGCCCTTCGCTGCCTTTAATCGGCGGGATCCACGGATAGGAGCCGGTCGCCATAATCAGCTTGTCGTAATATAGAGTACGGCCGCTGTTGGAGTGGATGACTTTCTCTTTGCGGTTAATGGTTATGGCGCGTTCGCCAACCAGCACTTTGACGCCGTGCTTTTCATAAAAACCTTCGCGAACTAATGACAGTTCTTCCGCAGTGTGGTGGGAGAAGTAAGAAGAAAGATGAACCCGGTCATAAGCGATGCGTGGTTCTTCGCAAAAGACGGTTATCTCAAATTGGTCTTTATCTGCTTTATCTAATAAGTCTTCAATAAAGCGGTGGCCGACCATACCGTTGCCGATGATGGCAAGTTTGACTTTGCTCATTTTTGCCTCAATTTTTAATTTTCTACCCTCACCTTAATCTTCCGCACAGCGCACTTATTGATGTAAATCAATTTGCCATCCATATACCTCTAAGGTGGTAGATGGCTGATTTTTAACGTTTTTTATAAGTTGTGGATTTCATTCATGTTTAGCTGAATGGTTTCAGTTTCGCTTTTTTTATTCATTAAATTGAAACGATGTTTTAGTAAAAGAAAATCGGCGAGTGGCTGTGGGTCGGGTAAGCTAAAGCGTAATAACGAAAGCAATCATGGAGTCATCTATGGCGGGCCAATCTTCAACGAATCATTTATTAAGCACAATTAATAATATCCGCCTTGCCGGGCAAGCAGGGCTGTGGCAGATAGCCATTGCCGAGGGCAAAATCACGGCGATTGTGCCGCAACCGGAGCTGCCAGTAACCGGTGATGGGGTATTGGATGCCCAAGGTGGACTGGCATTGCCGCCATTTGTTGAGCCGCATATTCATCTGGATACCACTCAAACCGCCGGGCAGCCAAGCTGGAACCAATCCGGCACCTTGTTTGAGGGCATTGAGCGCTGGGCTGAGCGTAAAGCCTTACTGACCCGAGACGATGTTAAGCAGCGCGCCTGGCAAACATTGAAGTGGCAAATAGCCAATGGCACTCAGTATGTCCGCACCCATGTTGATGTTTCGGACCCCAGCTTGACGGCCTTAAGTGCCATGTTGGAAGTCAAAGAGGAAGTCAGTCCGTGGGTGGATATGCAGATTGTGGCCTTCCCGCAAGAAGGGATTCTCTCCTATCCTGATGGTGCCGCGCTGTTGGAAGAGGCGCTGCGACTGGGGGCTGATGTGGTTGGCGCTATTCCTCATTTTGAATTTACTCGCGAATATGGCGTCGAATCGCTACATATCGCCTTTGCATTGGCGCAAAAATATCAGCGGCTGGTGGATGTTCATTGTGATGAGATTGATGATGAGCAGTCGCGATTTGTCGAAACAGTGGCGGCATTGGCGCACCGGGAGAACATGGGCGCGCGAGTGACCGCCAGCCATACCACGGCGATGCACTCTTATAATGGTGCCTATACCTCCCGGTTATTTCGCTTGCTGAAAATGTCCGGTATTAACTTTGTAGCCAATCCGCTGGTGAATATTCATCTGCAAGGGCGCTTTGACACTTATCCCAAGCGGCGGGGTATTACGCGGGTGAAAGAGATGCTGGCGGCACAGATTAATGTCTGTTTCGGTCATGATGATGTGTTCGACCCGTGGTACCCGCTGGGTACCGCCAATATGTTGCAGGTATTGCATATGGGGTTACATATCTGCCAGTTAATGGGATACAGCCAAATCAATGATGGATTGAATTTGATAACTACCCACAGTGCCAGAACCCTGAATTTATCAGATTATGGGGTACAGACGGGTAACAGTGCCAATCTGATTATTCTGCCAGCAGAAAACGGTTTTGATGCGGTGCGGCGGCAAGTGCCGGTGCATTATTCCATTCGCCACGGCGTGGTGATAGCGAAGACCCAACCAGCAGAGAGCTGGATTTATCTCGGCCAGAAAGAGCGGGTAGATTTTAAATAAACGGAATTGCCCTGCACCGATATGGCGGCAGGGCAATCAAACAGCTAAATCAATGAGTCACGTGGCCATGGCTGCGGTGCTTGGTGAAGAAGCCCAAAATCAGACACATCACAAACACGGTCAGGTACAAGCCGTTAGCGGTTGCCAGTGCGGCATGAACACCACTATTAGCCACAATCGGGCCAGTTACCACGAAGGTTAACATGGTGCCGACAGTACCGCAGGTCAGAATGAAGTTCACCAGTTTTGGTGAAGACACTTTGGTTTGCAGTGAACCTAGCGTAATCAGCGTGGTGTAAATGGCACTAGAGACAAAGCCCAACGCCAGAATGTAGTAGCTCAGGTGTTCTGGATTATCCGTACTGACAAACATGTACATCGCCAATGTTGCCAGCGCCGCTAACACGGTGACGATGCGTTGCAGGTCAAAGAAGCGCAGGATAAAGCTGAATACCCACATCCCAATCATGTAGGAGATCCAGAAGTTACTGACCAATTGGCCAGCCTGACTGATATCCATGTTGAAGGTTTTGGTGGCGTATTCCGGTACCCACTGGATGAAACCGAGTTGGCCCAAGATATAACACAGTGCGGCAATCGCCAGGAACAGCACGCCCACCCCCCATTTTTCTTTCACCACAGGTTTGCTTTGATCGGTGGCTTTATGGCCCAGAACCGGGAACTCAGAGCACAATGTCAGCACGAAAATACCGACATACAACAAGCCGATGCAGGCATAGACCCAGTACCATTCGATATGGCGTGCCAGCAGCATCGCTGCGGCGACCGGGAAAATCATCCCGGCCATGCTGAAGAATGAGTCGGTGAACAGCAGGCGTGACCCGCGCTGACGTCCTTCATACATGTGGGTTATCAGGAAGGTACCTATCGACATGGTTATCCCGCTGACGACGCCGAGAATAAACATGCTGATGGAGAAGATCATCAGATTATGGCCAACCATTAATCCGGCAATCGCAATTAACATCAGAATGAAACCAAACACTAACTGACGTTTTAATGGAATGATTTCCATCAACCAGGCATTCAGGAAGATAGAGATCAAAATACCGGCATTAAGGAAAGTGAATGTGTTACTCATACTGGCAATAGGCAGATTGAAATACTCTGCGATATTTCCCATCACCATCCCGGTGACAATAACTAACGCACCGGTCAGCGCGTATGAAAAGTAACTGATCCAAGTGAGTCGAAGGCGATTGCTGTTATTCATAGATGGGGCCTGTGTCAGCATAATGTTAAGTCAATAATAGTAAGAGCATATATAAAAAGCGCTAAAACCATTTCTGCACTGAGGCGGCGGATCCTAGCACAGGCATAGTGAGTTTTTGTGATTTACATTCAATTTTTAATGCAATGAGTGGAGCGCGATTGCGAAAAATAGTGAGGTGTCACAATTTGTAGTGGCGAGGCATTGATAAATATTCTGAATATGACAGGAAATGAGGATATTTTGAGTCTGTTTTCACACCAGGAAAGAGTGGCAGGCAGATGCATGTTAATCAGCGCTGAATTTACATAAATGCTATTTTTTAGGCGGCATAACTGACTCGCGCATGATAATCGTAGGTGGGAAACTAGCAATGGGAATCAATGGGTTAATCAGCAGTTGAGTGGCATATCGCGCCATTTCTACAATGGGGAAATGTAAGCTGGTTAATGCCGGGCTGACAAATGGAGCACGTTCGCCACTGTCATAGCAAAGCAATGAAATATCCTGCGGGACTTGCAAGTGATGCTTATTGATAGCGAGCAGGGCACCAATAGCCATTTCTTCGTTACAACAATATATAGCGGTGGGGTGCTGTGGGCGCTTGAGGATCTCATCTGCACGTTGATAGCCGCTTTCCAGGTCATATACCCCTTCCACACAAGCTACCGGCTCTAAACCGGCTAATTGCATCGCATCGATAAAGCCCTGACGACGTAATTCACTGGAATGGCGCTGCGCTGAACCACTGATACAAGCAATGTGGCGATGGCCGGCATCAATAAGTACTTGTGTAGCCATTTGGCTGGCACGGCGATGATCAAAAGTGACACAGCGAGCTTCCAGGCCGGGAACCAGTCTATCCAATAAGACAAACGAACGGCCTGCTGCCGCTAACTGATGTAGCCTTTCATCACTGAGAAAACGCACATGCAGGATTAATCCATCGCAACGTAGGTTATACAGGCGCTGAATAGCCTGCCATTCCTTATCTGCGTTATCCCGCCCCTGAGTGACTAACAGCTGTTTACCCTGCGATTCGGCTTCAGTTTGGACGAAATCCATCAACGCCCCAAAAAAGCCACCACGGTAGGATGTGGTCACTAACCCCAGCGTATTACTTTGGCTGGAGGCCAGTGCCCGTGCGGCAGGGTTCGGGGTGTAGCCCAAAACTGCGACCGCTTGCTCAACTTTTTCACGCGTTTGCGCTTTAACATTGGTATCACCATTGACCACGCGGGATACCGTAGCGCGGGAAACCCCGGCTAATACCGCGACGTCTTCCAGTGTGACCATTGCTGACTCCAATCCCCTTCATACTTGAAGTTGCAGGGGGAACTGCAACTCCAATTACGTAGAGTATAAAATGAATGAATGTTACAAATCTGCGAACTGCGGCAAGTAAAGTTTATTTACTTGTAGCACATCGTCCAATAGTGGCTGAGCAATACTGGCGTTCCCAATCAGTGGGTTGGTCACCAATGCCAACAAAGCACTACGGCGATCGCCGTGCACTGCAGCTTCAATTGTCAGGCGCTCATAGGCTTTGACTTGCTGGGTTAGCCCATGCATGGAAACCGGTAAAGGGCCAAAAGTCAGTGGGTGTGCACCTTGCGCATCAACAATACAGTTGGTTTCTACCACGGAACCATCAGACAAACCACGAATCGCGCCACGGTTTGTTGTATTCACAACTAGTTGCGTACCTAAATTATTATGAATTGCACGAATAAGTTCCAGTGCTACTTCAGAATAAAATGATCCGCCACGGAAACTGAGTTGCTCCGGTTTGCTATCCAGATGTGGGTCAGCGTACAGATCAAACAACTCTTTTTCTACCTGCATCACTTGTTCTGCACGGGTGCCGCGTTCAGCCGCTGCGGCCATTTCTTCTGCCAGCATATCTTGTGTCTGGTAGAAATAGCGATGATAAGGGCAAGGGATAGCACCCATTGCTCGCAGGAACTCCGGTGGCCATGGTGCTTCTTTGATGTTGTTCATGGTCAGTGAGGCTCCGTCACACAACATGTTTAGCACATCTGCGGTGACGTTTTTACCCTGCTGGAGCACTTCATGCACCCATACCATATGATTTAGCCCGGCGAAACGCAGCTGGATATCTTCATAAGGCGCATCCAGTAACTTCGCAATCATATGGTGCATACTGATCGGGACATTACACAGGCCAATAATCTTCGCTTTGCTATAGCGGGTTACTGCTTCGGTGACGATACCGGCTGGGTTGGTAAAGTTGATTATCCAGGCATCCGGTGCCAGTTTTTCAACTTTCGCAGCAATATCTAGCATAACCGGAATGGTACGGAGCGCTTTGGCAAAACCGCCGACACCCGTGGTCTCCTGCCCGAGTAAGTTATATTTCAAACCCAAACGCTCATCCGCTGCCCGTGCCGGGAGTTGGCCGACACGGAATTGTGTCAGAACGAAACTGGCACCTTCAATGGCGGTATCCAGTGAGAAATGAACACTAACTTTCACCTGTTCCAACCCGTGACGATCCAGCATTCTGCGGGTCAGCGCGGCAATAATCTCCACTTTTTGACGACCTAACTCGACATCAGCCAGTGCCAGTTCGGTAACCGGCAGTTGGTCAATTCGCTGAATTAATCCATCAACTAGTTCAGGGGTATAACTACTGCCGCCGCCAACAATGGCAATTTTAAAGGTTTTCATATTTGGCCTCCAAATGAGTAAATTATAAATGAGAGCGCTCTCATTTGGGAGAAGACTAACGATTAACCAAAAACAAAATGGGATGTTGCTCGCAAAAATGACAGCCTGAGAGCAAGGAAATAAGCAAGACGTGATCCCGGTTGCAGAATTTCGGCATTGCCTGAGATTGGGTGGATGGTTTAGTTTGGCTAATTAATCTCTATTACGCGGTTTAACGGCCGAAGTGGTGAGTTTCCTGCGAAAATGCGTATTCTGTTACGTAAATAACCGTAAATGGGTGGCATTGAGCGGGTCAGCTCTCTAGAATCAAAGCGCTTTTCCGTTGTTCGCATCCCACAGAAAGGAACCGTTAATGTTCAAACGTACTTTAGTGACCTTCATTGCACTTTGCTCCCTAAGCGCCGTGGTGCCCGCAGCTTTAGCTGCCGGTGAACCTCATGTGTTGTTAACAACGTCGGTTGGGAATATTGAGTTGGAACTCAATAGCCAGAAGGCACCGATTTCAACACAGAATTTCGTTGATTACGTCAACAACGGCTATTACAACAACACTATCTTCCACCGCGTTATCCCCGGTTTTATGATTCAGGGCGGGGGCTTTACTGCCGATTTCAAACAAAAGACGGCTAAAACGCCGATCAAAAATGAAGCAGATAACGGCTTGCGTAACCTGCGTGGCACCATTTCTATGGCCCGTACCGCAGATAAAGACAGCGCCACCAGCCAATTCTTCCTCAACGTGGCAGATAATGCTTTCCTTGATCATGGCCAACGTGACTTTGGCTATGCCGTGTTCGGTAAAGTGGTTAAGGGTATGGACGTGGTAGAGAAAATCTCTCAGGTTCAGACCGAAAACGTCGGGCCATACCAAAATGTGCCGGTGAAACCGATCACTATTCTGTCGGCAAAAGTTTTACCTTAATGATTTAGTTGTCAGCCTTCTTCCCCGAAGGCTGATATACCCTACTAACATCCCATCCTCACCAGAAATTAATCCTTTTGCCTAACCAGGTTGCATATAATCAATTATCTGTCTCAGTTGGGGGTAACGGTTTATGAGTGAAGCATTGCTTATCGCGAAGGCACAGCCGGCACAGGATTTAGTGATTTTATCGGCATTGGCAAACCGTCATGGCTTGATTACTGGCGCGACAGGTACCGGTAAAACCGTCACGTTACAAAAAATGGCCGAGCAATTTTCCCGCATTGGCGTGCCAGTCTTTCTGGCTGATGTGAAAGGCGATTTATCCGGTATTGGTGCTGAAGGTGTTGCGTCAGAAAAGTTGCAAGCACGACTGGCGGCAATTGGGGTGACAGACTGGCAACCACAAGCTTGCCCGATTGTGCCTTGGGATATTTTCGCTGAAAAAGGCCACCCAATCCGAGCTACCATTTCCGATCTTGGCCCGTTACTGCTGGGACGTTTGCTTGATCTCAATGAAGTGCAAAGTGGTGTGCTGCAATTGGTATTTAAAATTGCGGATGACAACAATCTACTGCTGCTGGACATGAAAGACTTACGCGCCATCGTGCAATTCGTTGGCGATAATGCAAAACAGTTCCGCACTCAATATGGCAATATTACACCCGCCTCGATTGGCGCTATCCAGCGCGGTTTACTGACTTTAGAAGAGCAGGGCGCTAACCAATTTTTTGGCGAGCCGATGTTGGACATTCACGACTTGATGCGAACTGACAGCGATGGGCAAGGGGTTATCAATCTGCTGGCCGCTGACCGTCTGATTAATCAACCAAAACTGTATGCAATTTTTCTGCTGTGGTTGCTAGCTGAACTTTTTGAGCAATTACCTGAAGTTGGTGATGTCGATAAACCTAAATTAGTTTTTTTCTTTGATGAGGCCCATTTGTTGTTTACCGATGCTCCGACTGCGCTGGTGGATAAAGTTGAGCAAGTGGTACGGCTGATTCGCTCAAAAGGGGTTGGCATCTATTTCGTGACACAAAATCCATTGGATATTCCTGATAAAATTCTCGGCCAATTGGGCAATCGCGTGCAGCATGCTCTACGTGCTTTTACTCCACGGGATCAAAAGGCGGTTAAATCTGCGGCGCAAACCATGCGCGCGAACCCGGCATTCAGCGCCGAACAGGTGATTACCGAACTGGGTGTTGGCGAAGCACTTATTTCCTTCCTTGATGAGAAAGGGCGGCCCAATATCGTTGAGCGCGCTATGGTGATTGCCCCACAATCTAAAATGGGCGCACTGGACACCGCAGCACGTAATCACGCCATCAATCATTCACCACTGTATGGCCGCTATGAAGAGATGGTGGATCGCGAGTCGGCATATGAGAAGTTATCCGCCGGCGGTTCCTCCACCTTGGGAGATGCGGCTCCAGACGGCACGACTGCTCCGCAGCAGCCGAGTAATCAGGGGGGCGGATTGATGGATGGGCTAAATGATTTGCTATTTGGTTCGACAGGCCCGCGTGGTGGCAAACGAGATGGTATCGTTCAGACTGCGGCTAAAAGTATGGCACGCGATCTGGGGCGACAAATTTTGCGCGGTGTTCTGGGGTCAATTACTGGTGGGCGCAAGCGCTAACCTGATTTTTTGGATATGAAATGCTGTTATTGATCGATAATTACGATTCGTTTACCTACAACCTGTACCAGTATTTTTGCGAGCTGGGTGCAGAGGTGCTGGTTAAACGCAATGATGAAGTACAACTAGCTGATATTGAAAAGCTATCACCTTCTCATTTGGTTATTTCCCCCGGCCCTTGTACCCCCAATGAGGCTGGGATCTCCTTGGATGCTATTCGTCATTTTGCCGGTAAATTACCCATACTGGGCGTATGCCTGGGTCATCAGGCACTGGGGCAGGCTTTTGGGGCGCGTATCGTGCGGGCGCGACAAGTGATGCACGGTAAAACGACAGCAATTCGCCACAGTGGGCAGGGGGTTTTCCGTGGGCTTAATCAGCCGCTAACGGTGACTCGTTATCACTCTTTAGTGATTGCCGCCGATTCACTGCCTGATTGTTTTGAACTGACCGCATGGACAGAACAAGACGGAGTGATGGATGAGATTATGGGTATCCGCCATCGCACCTTGCCACTGGAGGGGGTGCAGTTTCATCCGGAGAGTATTCTTAGCGAGCAAGGCCATCAGTTATTAGATAATTTCCTTAAAAATTAATCTGTTGAGATCTACTTTACCAATTGGTTTATTTTTCGTTTGCCTGATTGTGATTTTTTATGCATATTTTATGATTATATTTTCACATGTCAGAAATTGGCAACTCAATGGTTTATTAGGATGGACAGCGTAATGGCAGATAAATTAGCAGTAACTCGCAGTACATTCGATCAGGTTATTTTGCCTGTTTATGCACCAGCGCAGTTTATTCCGGTAAAAGGGAAAGGAAGCCGCGTGTGGGATCAACAAGGTACGGAATACATTGATTTTGCAGGTGGAATTGCGGTTACTGCCTTGGGTCATTGCCATCCGGCACTGGTAGCAGCATTGCATCAGCAAGGTGAAATGTTATGGCATACCAGTAACGTATTTACCAATGAGCCAGCACTGCGTTTGGCACAGAAACTGATTGCAGCAACTTTTGCCGATCGGGTGTTTTTCGCTAACTCTGGTGGTGAGGCAAATGAAGCGGCGTTTAAGTTAGCTCGCCATTACGCCATTGAACGCCATAGTCCTTATAAAACTAAAATCATTGCGTTCCATAATGCATTTCATGGTCGCACCCTGTTTACTGTATCCGTTGGTGGGCAGCCAAAGTATTCCGATGGATTTGGCCCGAAACCGGCGGATATTATCCACGTGCCGTTTAATGACTTGGCTGCGGTAAAAGCTGTCATGGACGACCATACTTGTGCCGTCGTGCTGGAGCCTATTCAGGGTGAAGGTGGGATTACTGCTGCCACACCTGAGTTTCTGCAAGGGGTACGTGCACTTTGTGACCAACATAAAGCGCTGTTGGTATTTGATGAAGTGCAAAGCGGCATGGGGCGCAGCGGTAAGCTGTTTACCTATATGCATTATGGTGTGACGCCAGATATCCTCACGACAGCTAAAGCTCTGGGGGGCGGGTTCCCTGTCAGCGCGATGCTGACCACAGAAGAAATTGCATCGGTGATGGCGGTAGGCACGCATGGTACTACCTATGGCGGCAATCCTCTCGCCTGTGCGGTGGCAGAAGCCGCGTTGGATGTCATTAACACCCCTGAGGTACTTAATGGTATTGAACAGCGTCACGGCCTATTTGTGCAAGCTCTGCAAGAGATCAATAACAAGTATCATGTGTTCAGTGATATCCGCGGCATGGGGCTATTGATTGGCGCTGAATTAGCACCGCAATATCAGGGTCGTGCACGGGAGTTCCTGACAGCTGCGGCAGCGAATGGCTTGATGATCCTCAATGCCGGGCCAGATGTATTGCGCTTAGCGCCTTCGCTGGTGATTGAGCAAGAAGATATCCAGCAAGGTATGGCGCGCTTGGAACATGTTATTGCCAGCCTGGCGCAAGGGTAACTTTGCATTACATTATGAAGAGGCTTTTTTTATCTGAGGTTAATGACAATGCTATTTATAGCTCAGTGAGTGAAGGGTTGACCGTACCTAGGGGCGCTTCAACGGCTTACGCCGTTACGACCCCAACGGCACGTTTCCCCTTCATTTTACTTCGTCAGTAGTCTGAGGCTTTTTGGCCTCTTCATTTTTACGCCTTGCTGTACAACTTGTGCCGACGCCAAATACCGTGGTGCGGCTGTTGCTGCCATGCCAGAGATGAAACGGTATGCATTACACTGAGATGTGACAAGATTCGCCGTAAATTACGTTCCGATTCAGAGATTTGTGTATCAGGATCGATGTCTGGCATTTGCACAAAATCGTTATTCCCCTCACTGTTATCCGATTCCAGCCGTTGCTGGCATTGCTGAATTGCCATCTCACAAAGCTGTAAATATTCTTCCGCCAATTTAACAGTCAGCTGAATATGGCGTTTATCTGATTCTAGCGGTGATTCTTCCAATGGATAAGCGCGAGTCAGGATGGTCATCTCATTGATATGCCCAACAATAAGTTCGCTATGGGTGGCCCATAGGCGCATGTCGGCCAAATATTTTGAGTTAAATCCGGGTTCCTGCATGGCCTGATTCAGTGAGCTCAGGACAGCATTGCTGGCTTTGTTCACCTGAATGCGTTCATAGGAGAGTTGCCCGATATCTGGATTAGATTTCAGTAGGATGCGCAGGATCTTCTGATAACTCTCCAGTGCTTGATGCGCATTCTTTCGCAGCAAACCGCTTTGCCACTGTGGCCACAACCATAGTGCGCTGGCGAAGGCCAACGCACAGCCGATTAAGGTATCCAGCAATCGTGGAACTAAAAAGTCGGCACCCTCTCCGGTCAATAATTGCAAGATATACACTGTAGTGATGGTTCTAAAGATGACTGACCAGCCATAGTTTTTGCGCTGAACCAGATAGGCTATCAATGTGATGAGCAACATGATGCTCAGCGTAGTCCCTTCCGGCATTTGAAAATGCAGCAGGGCCGCTGCGAGTAACAGCCCAATCAGAGTGCCCATGGCGCGGTGGTGAATCCGAATTTTAGTGGCGTTGTAGCCGTTTTGCGTCACCAACATGATGGTGAGTAAAATCCAATAAGGTTTAGGCAAATGGATCAGGCTACCAATATAACTGCCTGCTGCCAGCGTTACGCCCATGCGGCCTGCATCACGTAATGCGCTGGATTTAAATGATAAATAGCCGACAAGCGCTGGCCAGAATGGTTGAGATAGTTGGCTAGACATCAAATCGCGGTCATATTGCGGGCGCTGATCGCTCAGGATCTGGGTAATGTGGCTGATATGGTAATAGCAGAATTGTGCCACCGGATTATCTGGATGTTGCTGGGCAACTTCTTCCAGTTCGACCAGCGCATCACCGGCACTGAAATGAGTCTTCGCGCGGTGGTGATAGAGAATATTATCGGCGATGGTACGCATTTGTGTTGAGATAATCCGTACATTACGTTCAAGGATGGCTTCTATTGAACTCTGCTCTATCAGCTCTTGCGCCTTTTCTGACTGATTCATCGCCGCAGTGATATGTTCCTGCAAATCAAGCGCCATTTGAAAGAGTATCAGTAGCCGCTTTTGTTCTTTCTTGGTGGCATTAGGTAGTAGATTAAATTGTTGATAAAGCTGATTAATTTTATCCATAATACCTTGCTGCCTATCAAGCAGGGCTGGCATCATTTTTTCCGCTTTCTGGCGCTGACCAAGCAAAGAATAGGCAGCATCACAATAATCGGCCAACAGATGGTAAAGCTGACTCAGTGGCTCACGGATGGGTTGGTCTTTGCATAACCGAAACCATAGCCAGGTAAATACCCCGTACCAGAGAGTCCCCACGGCACACATCAACGGCGCTTGCCAAATAGGCGCACGGCCTACCATGCTGAGACTAAAAATCGCGGCGATCAATGCTGCCGGGAGCAACCGGCCATTGAGCTGGCTGATGGCACCACTTACCCCCAATGTTAATGCGAGACCAAGCATCACCACCGGCAATGGGATATCCCATAGCAGTAATTGTTGAGTCAGAAAACTACTGAAGGTAAAGAGTGTCCCGCCGACAATCAGCCGCCGGAAGAAATGTTGATGGGGAGTATCGAGCGAAGCAATATTACAGCAGGCGGGTATCAGGGAGAACATCAACCCCAGCCGCAATTCCCCCACGGCAAACCCCAATGCCGCCGGTAAGCAGAGAACCAGTGTTTGGCGGAGCGCATAATTAACTTCAGGATGATAAATAAGCCGTTGCCATTTCATGTAGGCCCCAGAAATTTATTAATCACACAAAAGAAAACCGGTGCCGAGGTAGCAGCACCGGTTTATAGGGAATTAACGGGTGCCGTAAACGACAATCGTTTTACCGTGTGCGGAGATCAGATTTTGATCTTCCAGCATTTTTAGTATCCGCCCCACAGTTTCGCGGGAGCAGCCAACTATTTGACCAATTTCCTGGCGGGTAATCTTTATCTGCATCCCATCTGGGTGGGTCATGGCATCAGGTTGTTTTGCCAGATTAAGCAGCGTTTGTGCAATGCGTCCAGTCACATCAAGGAAAGCAAGGTTACCCACTTTCTCAGATGTTATCTGTAAGCGATTCGCCATTTGTGAAGACAGGCGCATCAAGATATCTGGATTGACCTGAATTAACTGGCGGAATTTTTTGTAAGAAATTTCAGCCACTTCACAGGCAGTTTTTGCTCTGACCCAGGCACTACGTTCTTGGCCTTCTTCAAATAATCCAAGTTCGCCGATGAAATCTCCCTGGTTTAGATAGGAGAGAATCATCTCTTTACCTTCTTCATCTTTGATCAGCACCGCAACGGAGCCTTTCACGATGTAGTAAAGCGTTTCGGCCTTTTCACCTTGGTGAATTAGCGTACTCTTCGATGGATATTTGTGGATATGGCAATGAGACAGGAACCATTCGAGAGTCGGGTCTGTTTGTGGCTTGCCGAGAACCATTCGCTGTTATCCTCTGTTGTTATCGCTGCCTAACTTAACAGGGCTCAGAGTTCCCTGTACGGCGTGCTTATAAAATACACTTTCTCTTAGCATATTAATTTGCTCAACTGCCGAAAGGTATAGCCAAGATACGTACCGGATAGAAACCCTTCACTGAGTATTGAGAAGCTACCCTATTTAATTCTAAAAACAATACTTTCGGTTCTGTTTGTAGCACAGGATGAGGCTAGTGTCTTGTGTTGTATCGCTTCAGCATGATGAACATCGGGTTACATTGCCAGTTTGTAAATGAAAGGGTAGTCTGAATCGGAAAATTTAACCGGGAGCAAGAGTTATGCAGGCACGTGTAAAGTGGGTTGAAGGGCTTACATTTTTAGGTGAGTCCGCTTCAGGTCATCAAGTTTTAATGGATGGGAATGCTGGAGACAAAGCACCAAGTCCGATGGAAATGTTGTTAATGTCGGCCGGTGGCTGTAGTGCAATTGATGTCGTTTCTATCTTACAGAAAGGGCGTAACGATGTGCGCGATTGCGAAGTGACGTTAACCTCGCAGCGCCGGGAAGAAGCACCGCGCCTGTTTACGCAAATTAACCTGCATTTTATTGTCAGCGGCAAAGGCTTGACGGATAAAATCGTTGAGCGTGCGGTTGAGCTTTCGGCTGAGAAGTATTGCTCGGTTTCTTTAATGTTGGGGAAAGCGGCGACTATTACCCACAGTTTTGAAATCCGTGACATCGCGTAAAAGTGCTGACCCATAACCTCGCTGAATAGGTTATGGGTTTATTCTTTAATCAGTTGCCTATCTTCTTACCTTCCAGCAATTGCTGCACCAACGGTGCCATAATCAGCTCCATTGCCAGCCCCATCTTCCCGCCGGGTACCACCAATGTATTGATATTGGAAATAAACGACCCTTGCAACATTGCGAGCAAGTAGGGGAAATCGATTTGATCCAAACCTCTGAAGTGAATGACGACAAAACTTTCATCCAGTGACGGAATGGCTTTGGCGGCAAATGGATTAGAGGTATCAACCGTCGGAACGCGTTGGAAGTTAATATGGGTGCGTGAGAACTGTGGCGTAATGTAGTTAATGTAGTCATCCATAGATCGCACCACCGAATCCATTACCGCTTCACGGGAATGGCCTCGCTCGCCGGTATCACGGACTAATTTCTGAATCCACTCCAGGTTGACTATCGGTACCACGCCGACCAGCAAGTCGACATGTTTTGCGACATCATGATGTTCGGTCACGACCCCGCCGTGCAGCCCTTCATAAAACAGGACATCCGTGGGTTCCGGCAGAGCCTCCCAAGGGGTGAATGTGCCTGGGATCTGGTTATAGGGCACGGCTTCATCATAGGTATGGAGATACTTACGTGAGCGCCCGGTTCCATGCTCGCCGTATTGCGACACACTCTCTTCTAACTGACCAAAGTCATTGGCTTCTGGGCCAAAATAGCTAATATGTCGGCCTTGATCCCGTGCCTTACGGATGACGGTATCCATTTCAGGACGGGTATAGCGATGGAAGCTGTCACCTTCAATTGGCGCTGCGCGGATATTCAATTGCTGAAAAATTTTGCGAAACGCCAGACTGGTGGTGGTTGTCCCTGCGCCACTTGAGCCGGTGACGGCTATAACCGGATGTTTAATTGACATATTAGCTGTAACTCCATGGGGTTAGATCCTCAGTGGGCGGGCTTAAACGGTCTATTTTTTCTTGTTAATGGTTATTTTTAGGGCAAAGTGCCCGGCTTGTCACCCTGATTTTACTTAGAGGATAGGGTGACAACGCATGGGTTATGGCAGCTCTTCTGCTCCAGCACGAAAGGTGCCGCGTGGCATGATATTGATAGTTTCGTGTAGCTCTGACCAAACTAATACGGCCTCACCACTGACTAATTGACGGCGTACGTCTTCGACTTTTTGCGTCAATGACCGCTCATGTTCGCCGTAATCCGTGCCTTCACGTAGCACAAAGGCTTCCAGCAGATTATCCAGCGTTTCGCTGTCGACTTGCTGCCAGGGGATTATCATGATTGTTGCTCCAAATAGGGGGAAAGCCAGGCTGGAATACGTTGTTCCAACCACATTTGCGGATGTTTTAACGAGCCACTGACAAAACCGACGTGGCCGCCATGCTCAGTTAGCTGATAATCAATATTGTCCGGTAACTCGTGTAGATTCGGGATGACTTCAGCCGTCATGAACGGATCATCTTTGGCATGAATGATAAGCAGTGGAGTTGTAATTTGCGGCAATAATGGTAAAGCGCTGCAACGTCGATAGTAATCCAGTGCATCATCGAAGCCATGTATTCTTGCCGTGATGACATCATCAAACTCTTTGATTCGCCGCAGTCCTTTCAATTGAGGCAGATCCAATGGCAGGCTTCCGGGGTAATGCAACAACTTGCGGGTGGCATTTAACTTCAGTTGGTTCAACAAATAGTGCTGATAGACGCGAGAGAAACCTTGTTCCATACGATTAGCACAAGGCTCAAGCATCAGTGGCGCAGAAACCACCACGGCTGCCTCTAATAAGCTCTCTTGCCCTTGCTCAGCCAACTGCCCTTGTTCAGCCAAGTAGAGCGCCAGCATATTGCCGCCCAAAGAGACGCCAACCGCGGCGGTGGGAACCTGACCATAGCTTTCCCGCAGCCAACGCAGAAAGAACCGGGCATCTTCTGTTTCACCAGAATGATAAATACGTGATTTACGATTGGGTTCGCCACTGCATCCGCGAAAATGCATCACCACACCCAGCCACCCTTTGTCTTGCCAGGCGCGCAGCAAACCGTGGGCATAGGGGCTGTAAAAATTCCCTTCCAGCCCGTGGAATAGCACGACTCTGGGTTTATCCCGTGCCAGCTCGGGGTTTTCACTCCAGGCTAGATCGACAAAATCCCCATCGGGTAATTCCAGCCGTTGCCAAAAAGGTTGCAGTTGAACCCGCCGCCTGACCAGCCGTGGCAGCAGCGTTTGCAGATGTGGATTGCTGGCACCGGCCAGCGGACGAAATATTTCATGCATATGGTGAATGGAAATCATGTTGTTGCTCTTGTGTGATCAATAGCACACTGTTAGCTTCATGGGTATATCGCGCATCATTTTGGGTGAGAGGCACCCGTCTCATGGAACTGAGTTTATTTCTTTCAATGGTAGGTTTTCTCTGGGTTGCCGCTATCACTCCTGGCCCAAACAATATGCTGTTAACTTCAGCTGGGGCCAATTTTGGTTTTATGCGGTCTATCTGGTTGATGTTAGGCATTATGTTAGGCATGCAAAGCATGCTGCTGCTGGTGGCGTTTGGCGTCGGTGGTCTGATTCTGATCTACCCCTCCTTGCACTTAATTCTGAAAATCCTGGGTAGTCTTTATCTGCTATGGCTGGCATGGAAAATTGCCACTTCGGCCTATGAAAAATTAGAAACCAATGTTGTTCCACCAAAACCGCTGCGTTTGTATCAAGGGTGGTTATTGCAGTTCCTTAACCCAAAAGCCTGGTTGATGGGATTAGGGTCAGTTGCCAGCTTCAGCATGGCAGGGGCGGCCTATAATCATTCGATCTTAATGATCAGTCTTGGCATGTTTATGGTGAATCTGGTGGCCGGAATCATTTGGCTGGGTTTTGGAACATTGATCGGCCGTCTGTTACGCAGTCGCCGGGCATGGTTTACCTTTAATATCGCGATGGGCTTGCTGACGGCGGCCTGTGTGCTGCTTATTTGGCATTGATTACTCAGCGGGACTAATAAATGGCTTATAACTATTTTCATGTGGATGCGTTTATCGGCACAGGGTTATCCGGTAACCCTGCTGGGGTGTATTTACTGAAAAAACCGCTGTCGGCAGCACAGATGCAGCGTATCGCTGCGGAAATCAATTTACCGGAAACCAGCTTTGTCTGGGACGAAGGGGATAAATCGGCAATCCGTTGGTTTACGCCAGAGCGTGAAGTGGATTTATGCGGCCACGGCACTCTGGCGGCGGCACATGTAATGTTCAACGTGGTTAACCCCGGTTTGCACGATATCTGTTTTCGTAGCGCCAGTGGTGATTTACATGTCAAGCGCGATACTGACAACTTTAGCCGACTATCACTGGATTTCCCTGCATTGCCCCCAGAGAAGATTGCGATTGCGGCTGAACTGAAAGCCCTGCTTGGTACCGATATTCAACAGGTATGGCAGGCAAAATCCCTGCTGGTGGTGCTGGAGAGTGAGCAACAAGTACGTCAATTACAGCCGGATCTGGTGGCGCTGATTGCTTATACCGGCCGAGGTGTGATTGTGACCGCGCCGGGTGATGAGGTCGATTTTGTTTCGCGCTACTTTACCCTGAGCAGCAATGAAGATCCGGTTACCGGCTCAGCTCATTGCACATTAATGCCATATTGGGTGGCGCGGTTGGGTAAAACATCGTTGCATGCCCGCCAGATATCCGCGCGTGGTGGTGAGCTATTTTGCACTTTAGCCGGGGAACGTACTTTTATTTCAGGTGCATCCCGCATTTTCCTTAAAGGCGAAATTACATTTTAGTTAACTGTTTGTTACGGATAAGAATTCTTCTGTGAGTTAATTTGTTATCGCTTAAAGGAATAAAGAATAATTTTTTATTCCTTTAGCGGTGTTACTCCTTCAGGTATCACTGTTATTTCACGCAACAAAAGCGAATGACACTGTTAACCGAGCGGAGTGAACCCATGACGATAACCTTTTCTTCTGTAAGTCTTGCCAGCGCAGCACGTGGCATCTGGCGATCGGGTGGGGCGCTGTTGGCTCTGTCATTGGTGGCGACCAGCGCACATGCTGTTGATGTGACAGTGGCCTACCAAACCTCTGCGGAACCGGCCAAGGTCGCGCAAGCGGATAACAGCTTTGCCAAGCTTTCCGGTGCCAAGGTGGATTGGCGTAAATTTGATAGTGGCTCCAGTGTCGTCAGAGCGCTTGCTTCGGGTGATGTGCAGATTGGTAATATCGGCTCTAGCCCACTGGCTGTTGCGGCCAGCCAGAATGTCCCGATTGAGGTTTTCTTGTTGGCCTCACAACTGGGCAGCTCTGAAGCATTAGTGGTCAAAAAAGAGATCAAAACTCCGCAGGATTTAATTGGTAAACGCATTGCCGTGCCATTTATCTCCACCACCCATTACAGCCTACTGGCTGCTCTGAAGCATTGGGGTATCAAGCCGGATCAGGTCACTATTCTGAACTTACAGCCACCCGCTATCGCTGCCGCCTGGCAACGTGGTGATATTGATGGCGCGTATGTTTGGGCTCCTGCTGTCAACGAATTAGCCAAAACCGGTACTGTCCTGACTGACTCTGCGCAAGTGGGGCAATGGGGCGCGCCAACTCTGGATGTTTGGGTGGTACGCAAGGACTTCGCTCAGGCCCATCCTGAAGTGGTGACCGCCTTTGCTCGCAGTGCATTGGCCGCTCAAGGGGCTTATTTAGCACAACCGGATCAATGGCTTAAAAACCCAGAACATCTGAGCCAGCTTTCGCGCTTAAGCGGTGTTCCGCCAGAGCAAGTGCCAGAACTGGTGAAAGGCAACACCTACTTGTCAGTAGCCGATCAGATAACCCAATTGGGCCAGCCGGTGGATCAAGCTATCCGTGATACCGCTGCGTTCCTCAAACAACAGGGTAAGATCCCGCAGGTTGCCAGTGATTATCGTGATTTCGTCACTGACCGCTTTGTGAAAGATGTTCAGGCGACCCCGCAGTCCTAGGAGCCATCATGTTAAATGTCAGTGGCCTGTGGGCTGAATATCAGGGCAAACCTGCCTTACAGGATGTGTCATTACAAATCGCATCCGGACAGTTGGTCGTGGTATTGGGGCCATCAGGCTGTGGCAAAACTACATTGTTGAATTTGATTGCCGGATTTATGGAGCCTTCAGCTGGCAGCATCACTCTGGATGATATTCCGGTTCATGGCCCGAGTGCCGAACGGGGAGTGGTGTTCCAGCATGAGGGTTTACTGCCGTGGCGCGATGTGGTCAGCAATGTCGAGTTTGGCTTGCAACTGGCTGGTTTGAGCAAGCAACAGAGACGGATAACCGCGCTGAAAATGCTTAATCGGGTCGGGTTAGCCGGTTTTGAACATCACTACATTTGGCAGCTTTCTGGAGGGATGCGCCAGCGAGTGGGGATTGCCCGAGCGCTGGCGGTGGATCCGCGCTTATTACTGCTAGATGAACCGTTCGGTGCGCTCGATGCTTTTACTCGTGAACAGATGCAAGAGCTGCTGCTGTCTATTTGGCGTGACACCGGCAAACAAATTTTACTGATTACCCACGATATTGAAGAAGCGGTATTTCTGGCCAGCGAGCTGCTATTGCTGTCGCCGGGGCCGGGGCAGGTGGTCGAGCGATTATCGCTAAACTTTGGTCAGCGCTATGCCGATGGCGAAGCTTGCCGCAGCATTAAGTCTGATCCTGAATTTATCGCCCGCCGCGAATATGTGCTGGGTAAAGTCTTCCAACAGCGGGAGACCCTGATATGAGCCTGCACAGTACATTACGCGACGCCAGTTTACGCCCACAAGCCACCCCGTTATCTGCGCCTGAGGCCGTGCGTCCAGCGCCCTTGAACGCTAAGAAGCCTGTACGCCGTTTACCGGCGACGAAAGGATTGTGGCTCAGTATCGCCACTTTGGTGAGTGTGGTGGCGCTGTGGTGGGCGGTCACGGCGCTTGGGCTTATCAGCCCGTTATTTCTACCCGCGCCGCAACAGGTTCTGCATCAGTTACTGGTGATTGCCAGCCCACAGGGCTTTATGGATGCCACGTTATGGCAACATTTGGCCGCCAGTTTGGGGCGTATTTTAATTGCACTGTTAGCCGCTGTAGCTCTCGGTGTCCCCACCGGAATTGCTATGGGGCTGAGCAGCACAGTGCGTGGCGTGTTGGATCCGCTTATTGAGATTTATCGCCCAGTGCCACCGCTGGCCTATCTGCCGCTGATGGTGATTTGGTTTGGTATTGGCGAAACGTCAAAAATATTGCTGATTTATCTGGCCATATTCGCGCCGATCACTTTGGCCGCGGTGGCAGGAGTGCGCAGTGTGGCACAGGTACGAGTGAGAGCGGCACGCGCATTGGGTGCCAGCCGCTGGCAGGTTTTATGGTTTGTTATTTTGCCCAGCGCATTACCGGAGATTTTAACCGGCATTCGCATCGGGCTGGGGGTCGGTTGGTCAACATTGGTGGCGGCTGAGTTAATCGCTGCGACGCGTGGATTGGGCTTTATGGTGCAATCGGCTGGAGAATTTCTCGCCACCGACGTAGTGATTGCGGGCATCAGTGTGATTGCCATTATCGCTTTTGGCATGGAATTAAGTTTGCGGGCAATTCAGCGCCGGTTAACACCTTGGTATGGAGCACAGCAATGAATGAACGTTTGGTAGTGACGCCATTGGGACCGCATATTGGCGCTCTGATTGAGAATGTGAATATCGCCCGCCCGTTGGGGGATAGCCAGTTTGAGCAGCTTTATCATGCCTTGCTCAAGCATCAAGTCCTGTTTTTCTGCAATCAACCGATTACCCCGTTACAGCAACGCGATTTAGCCGGGCGCTTTGGTGATTTACATATTCATCCGGTTTATCCTCACGCGAAAGAGTGTGAAGAGATTATTGTTTTAGATACGCACGATAATAATCCGCCGGATAATGATAATTGGCACACTGACGTCACTTTTATCGAGACTCCTCCTTTAGGTGCGATTCTGGCTGCGAAGCAATTGCCGACCACTGGCGGTGATACGTTATGGAGCAGTGGGATCGCCGCTTATGAAGCCCTTTCAGCACCGTTTAAACAGCTTTTAGCGGGGTTACGGGCAGAGCACGATTTCACCCATTCTTTCCCCGAACATAAGCACCGTGCAACGCCAGAAGACCATCAGCGCTGGTTGCTGGCAAAAGAGAAGAATCCGCCATTGCTCCATCCGGTAGTACGTACTCATCCGGTGAGTGGGCGTCAGGCATTATTTGTTAATGAAGGATTCACTACGAGAATAGTGGATCTCAGTGAGAAAGAGAGCGATGCGCTACTGCGTTTTCTGTTTGCGCATGCCACCAAACCGGAGTTTCAAGTGCGCTGGCGCTGGCAACAGGATGACGTGGCTATCTGGGATAACCGCGTCACCCAACACTATGCCAATGCGGATTATCTACCGCAGCGACGGATTATGCACCGAGCGACGATTCTCGGAGATAAGCCAGTATTTCGGCCTTAATGGGCTATCTTATTTTTCGCCCAACAATTTATTTTTAGCCCAACAATGAACGGGCTGCATTTTCGACGGCATCGACTGTGATGTCTTCAACTTGCGGCCCGGCATGCAACAAGACATGGCGCACTAATGGATACCAGCGCAAGTACTTTTCTGGCCGTGATTCAAACAGCGCGACCACCGGTATCTGCAATGCAGAGCTGACATGTACCGGTGAACTATCGGCTGAAATCACCATATCCAGCAGACTTATGGCTGCAACAAACTCATCGACGCCGGGGGTGAATAGGCAACGGCCCTGAAAAGAGGCCAACTGTGCTTCACTTGGTGGGTCTGTTGGGTCATACAACACGACGATATCAGCTTGATCACTGAGTTTTTGCGCCAATTGTTGCCATTTCTCCAAACTCCAGCGGCGTTGTGGTGCTTTGTTGGAAATGAACAAGCCAACCCGTGGCCGCTTTTTCTCACCTAATTCTGTGTGCCATTTAGCCTGTAATTGTGGATCTGGATAGATGTGCAGTTGCAATGCGTCGATATCAACTGGCCCTAATTCAGGTACCAGCGCGAAACCTGAGAGTGCCTCATGGCGTATTGGCCGGTTGGTAACATGGTCAGGATTGCGATCGTCGAACTCACTTTCAGTGGTATGCCAGCGACAATCCGTAGCACCCAGTAGTTTGGCGAACTGAATGCTGTTTTTGTTCATGCCGCCATTAGGAATAATCAGCAGATCAAAGTGCAATCGCCGTAATCGCCGAATCAGTGCCAGACGGTTAACGAGCGCCTTAATTCTGCCAGGCTGCTGATTCCTTTCACATTGCTTACTGTAAACATAGGTGTGAACCGCAGTAATATCAGGGTTACGAGCCAATACCGCCTGATTGTATTTGTTCGCTAATACATGAATCTCTGCTGCGGGCCAACGTTGCTTGAGTGCATGCAACAACGCTGTGGTACAGACCATATCACCAAGGAAATCTATCCGGATAACCAAAATGCGCTGCATTTACACCTATTCCTACCGAAAATTTATTGCCTATTAGACACTAAAACCTTCTAAGTATTCACGGAAATAAGTATAAGTTGTCTATCTATTTCTATGGGTTATGATTTTGTTGTGCTAAACGTGCCAAAATCACGGAACAACGTAATGCCCGCCAAAATTCATGGATATTACTCGCACCCCGATACAGAGCCGAGGGTAAACCGAGCTCCCGAAACTCAATAGCTAACGCTGTACGCTCTGGTGACGGGGGTAATCTCTTACGCATTAGCCCTAAAAAATGGCCGCTCTCTTGATTGGCGTGACGTAACAACGCAGCGCGTAAAGGTAGCTCTTGCGTTCTGGCAAGGCTAACTAACGCTTTGATAATATGGAGATAGCTATTGGCGCGAGCTAATAAGGCTTGGGTTGATGGAGAGTGGGTGATTGATTGCGGATTAGTACGATAACCATAGAATGGCGTTTCACAGAAACCGATACGCCGGGTGACAAGAGCCAGATGAGTCGTCCACAGAATATCTTCATGGAGCATTTTGGGGATGAATACCAACTGGTGGGTATTAATGAGTTCGCGGCGAATTAATTGCAGCCATGCGTAATGTGGCCATTCATTATGCTCAACACTGCGGATAATCCATTGTTGGCCGCTAAGTGTTTGACCCCACAATTGTTTATGTAACAAAGGGCTCTCCGGAGGGAAATAAGGGTCAGTGGTAAAGCTGAAACCATTTCCTACCAGTAAATCTAGCTGTTGTTGCTCAGCTTGCCGCAACCAAGTCAATAATGCATTGGGCGCAAGCCAATCATCACCGTCCGCAAAAGCAACCCAGCGCGCGCTGGCCCGGCTTATACCAGCATTACGAGCAGCAGAAAGCCCTTGATTGGGTTGACTAATAATGACCAGCCGTGGGTCAAGGTGTGCCGCGTTTTCTAAAATCGCCAGACTATTATCGGTTGAGCCATCATTAACGGCGATGATTTCCAATGACACACCAGACTGCTGGTACAGTGAATCTAAGAGTAGTGCGAGATAAGCGCCGCAATTAAATACCGGCACTATCACGCTAATATCCTTATTACTCATAACCTTATTATCCTTAATGAGGTGTTTTTTTGAAAAGCGGGTTACCCTGCTTCAAACAGCTTGGTGAGATTCTCCAACTGCTCTTGCGCATCCAGCCACTGCATTTCAGTCTCTTCCAGCTTGGATTTCACTTGTGTTTGCTGTTGCAGACACTGGGTTAAATCAGCCTTGCGGGAAATATCGTAGAGGGCAGAATCTGCCAAGCGCTCTTCGATTGTTGCCAGCTCGCTGCCGAGCTTATCCATCTGTTTTTCCAGCGTCATGATTTGCTTACGCAATGGCTGGGTTTGGCTGCGGAACTCAGCATCACGGCGTTTTTGGTCTTTGCGCTGCTGCGCACTGTTGCCGGACAACTCTTTGGCTGGATTATCCTGTTGGCTTTGCTGGCGCTGTAGATCCACCAGAAACTGTTGATAATCTTCCAGATCACCGTCGAACTGCTCTACTTTGCCATCATGCACCAGATAAAGATCATCAGTGGTGGATCGCAGTAAATGACGATCATGGGAAACCACCACCAATGCACCTTCGAAATCAATCAATGCCTCGGTCAGAGCCTGGCGCATATCAAGATCCAGATGGTTAGTCGGTTCATCGAGCAGCAGTAGGTTAGGGCGCTGCCAGATGATCAGAGCCAACACCAGACGCGCTTTTTCACCGCCGGAAAAACGGGCTGTCGGGTCGGTAACCTGATCGCCCTGAAAACCGTAACCCCCCAGATAATCACGTAGCTGTTGCTCCGGCTCTTTGGGGGCCAGTCGGCTCATATGTTGTAGTGGAGATTCATCTGCTCGTAAGAATTCAAGCTGATGCTGGGCGAAGTAACCCAATTTAATCCCTTTGGACAGGCCGATTTCACCACTTTGTGGTTCCAATGTTCCGGCTAGCAGCTTGATCAGGGTGGATTTACCCGCTCCGTTGCGGCCTAACAAACCAATGCGTGAGCCAGGCACCAGATTGAGCTTAATGGACTCTAAAATCGTACGATCGCCATAACCAGCACTGACTTTGTCCATGCGTAACAGTGGATCAGGCAAGCTCTCTGGTGTGCGGAAACTGAAATGAAACGGGTTATCTACATGTGCCGGAGCAATCAGTTCCATCCGTTCCAACATTTTAATGCGACTTTGGGCCTGCTTGGCTTTGGTCGCTTGGGCACGGAAGCGGTCAATGTAACTTTGCAGATGCGCAACTTTCTCTTGTTGATGCTGATACATCGATTGTTGCTGTGACAGTTTGGTGGCGCGCTGACGTTCAAAGGATGAATAGTTACCTGTGTATTCATTCAGCGTCTGCTGTTCAATATGCAGAATTTTATCGATAATAGGATCAAGGAAATCGCGGTCATGGGAAATCAACACCAGTGTGCCGGAGTAGTTTTTCAACCATTTTTCCAGCCAGATCACGGCGTCCAAATCCAAATGGTTGGTCGGTTCATCCAGTAACAATAGATCGGAGCGACAAATCAGTGCTTGTGCCAGGTTAAGGCGCATTCGCCAACCACCTGAAAATGAGCGCACAGGCTGCTGTAAACTTTCTTGAGAAAACCCCAATCCGTGTAGCAAACTGGCAGCACGGGATTGAATGGTCCAGGCGTGGATGGCATCGAGCTTGCCGTGCACGGTTGCAATGGCATGACCATCATTTTTTTCATTGGCGGCCTGAAGTTCGGCCTCCAATTGGCGATATTCGCGGTCACCGTCGATAACATACTCTATCGCCGGCACATCCAGTGCAGGGGTTTCTTGGTTGACCCACGCCAGTGCCCAGTTACTGGGAAAAGTAGCATTACCGCCATCGGCGCTCAGTTCGCCTTTGAGCAACGCCAGCAGAGTAGATTTACCACAGCCGTTTTTACCGACCAGCCCGACCTTTTGCCCAGGGTTAATCGTTGCTGTTGCATTATCCAGCAAGACGCGAGTACCACGTCGAATTTGTAGCGAGGAAAAAACAATCATAGAGTGCCGTATGTTTAGAGTATGTTAAATTATCCCGTCATACTTCAAGTCGCATGTGCGTTGGCTACGCTCAATAACCCGAATCACTTACAACACAGTAAGCTCATCGGGATTTTCTCGCTTGCCGCCTTCCTGCCACTCGAATTATTTAGGGTATTTATCTCCCAGGGTTCTTGAGGTTGCCAACTGACAACACCAATGACTGTGGGTACAAATCTTAGTCTTTTTTGGTCTTTGCGAAGCATGGTAACGGAAAAACCGGACCCTGACGACGCTTTGGAGGGGAATGATGTCGCAGCCACCGAAGGTTTTGCTGTTGTATGCCCATCCTGAGTCACAAGACTCGGTGGCTAATCGGGTTTTGCTGCAACCGGTGCAGCAATTAGAACATGTCACTGTGCACGACCTATATGCACATTATCCAGATTTTTTTATTGATATTCACTATGAGCAGCAGTTGCTGCGTGAACATCAAATTATCGTCTTTCAACATCCTCTCTATACCTACAGTTGCCCGGCTTTGCTGAAAGAATGGTTGGATCGCGTGCTGGCGCGTGGCTTTGCCAATGGGGTGGGGGGGCATGCACTGACCGGTAAATACTGGCGTTCAGTGATTACCACTGGCGAGCCGGAGGGCGCTTATCGGGCGGGGGGGTATAACCGCTATCCAATGGAAGATATTTTGCGGCCTTTTGAATTGACCGCAGCTATGTGTCATATGCATTGGATGAGTCCGATGATTATTTACTGGGCGCGGCGACAAAAGCCGGAAGTTCTGGCTAGCCATGCACAAGCTTATGCGCAGTGGTTGCAGTCACCGCTAGCTACAGGAGGGCACTAAATATGGAAGGCTCGGCGCTACTGACCGCGATTTTATTATTTCTATTTGCCGCTGTGGTGGCGGTTCCTATTGCGCAGCGCCTGGGGATCGGTGCGGTATTGGGTTACCTGATAGCCGGTATCGCCATCGGCCCGTGGGGATTGGGGTTTATTCGTGATGTCGACGAAATCCTCCACTTCTCCGAACTAGGTGTTGTCTTCCTGATGTTTATCATTGGCTTGGAATTGAACCCAGCCAAGCTTTGGCAGTTGCGGCGCTCTATTTTTGGTGTCGGTGCAGGTCAGGTGGTAATAACCGCTACAGTATTAGGGGCATTGCTCTATTTCACCCAATTTGCCTGGCAAGCCGCAGTGATTGGTGGTATCGGTTTGGCCATGTCGTCAACGGCAATGGCATTACAGCTGATGCGCGAAAAAGGGATGAACCGCAATGAAGGCGGTCAGCTCGGTTTCTCGGTCTTACTATTCCAGGATATGGCGGTTATCCCGGCTTTGGCACTGATTCCTATTTTGGCTGGTGGCGGTGGTGCTGCTAATGATTGGGTCAAGATTGGTATTAAAGTTGCGGCTTTTGCCGGTATGTTGATTGGTGGCCGATATTTGCTGCGCCCGTTGTTTCGCTACATTGTGGCCTCAGGCGTGCGCGAGGTTTTCACCGCTGCGGCTTTGCTGGTGGTGTTAGGTTCGGCACTGTTTATGGATGCTTTGGGCTTGTCTATGGCGTTGGGGACATTTATCGCGGGTATCTTATTGGCGGAAAGTGAATTCCAGCATGAACTGGAAATCGCTATCGAACCCTTTAAGGGCTTGCTGCTCGGGCTATTTTTCATCTCAGTCGGGATGGCCTTGAACCTTGGTGTTCTGTTTACTCATCTGCTCGATGTCCTGTTAGGCGTTCTGGCGCTGGTCTTTATCAAAGGTACGGTGCTGTATGGCCTGGCGCGAACATTTGGTTTGCGCCGTTCGGTACGCCTGCAATTTGCTGGTGTGCTGAGTCAGGGCGGTGAATTCGCTTTCGTCTTATTCTCTGCGGCATTCTCTCAACACGTTTTAAATGCCGAACAACTGGCGTTGTTGCTGGTGGTGGTCACTCTGTCAATGATGACCACGCCGTTATTGATGCAGGGTATCGACCGTATTTTGGTGCGTCGTTACAACGCGCAAGAGGAGAGCGACGAGAAACCCTTTGTTGAAGACAATGATCCACAGGTGATTATTGTGGGCTTTGGGCGCTTTGGTCAGGTGATTGGCCGCTTACTGATGGCGAACAAAATGCGCATTACCGTGTTGGAGCGCGATGTCAGTGCGGTCAGTGTGATGCGCAAATACGGCTATAAAGTTTACTATGGTGATGCTACTGAGCTGGAACTGCTACGCGCGGCCGGAGCAGAAAAGGCCAAAGCTATCGTTATTACCTGTAATGAGCCGGAAGACACCATGACGCTCGTACATTTGTGCCAGCAGCATTTCCCGAACCTGCACATTCTGGCCCGAGCCAGAGGGCGTGTTGAAGCCCATGAACTGCTGCAAAATGGTGTCAAAGACTTTACGCGCGAAACCTTCTCCAGTGCGCTGGAACTGGGGCGTAAAACATTGCTGGGATTAGGTATGCACCCCCATCAGGCCTATCGCGCGCAGCAACATTTTCGGCGGCTTGATATGCGAATGTTGCGTGAACTGGTGCCGCAGCATCATGGTGATGTGGCGCAAATTTCCAGAGTTAAAGAAGCCCGCCGTGAACTGGAAGATATTTTCCAACGAGAAATGCTGCATGAAAGTCGGCAGTTAGATGGCTGGGATGAATACGAATAATGCCGGAGAAAATGATGACAAACGATCTTAATAAAACAAAAACCCGTAAAAGATTCATTGCCGGTGCTGTTTGTCCACAGTGTAAGGCATTGGATACATTGGCTTTGTGGCGTGAAGATCAGGTTGAAGTGGTGGAGTGTGTTAAGTGCGGTCACCATCAACGTCAAACGGATGAGCAGGTTAAGAAACATGTCCGGCCACATGAACAAGTGATCGGTATTTTCCATCCGGAGTAGCGTTATCCTTCGCGATTTTTTATGCTGGTGAGTACAGCGGTGCAGATTTCCGCTACAATCTGTGCCAATTTTTGTTCCAAGGGTAGGAGATATCATGAAAGTAGCAAAAGACTTGGTGGTCAGCCTGGCTTACCAGGTACGTACAGAAGACGGTGTTTTAGTTGATGAGTCTCCGGTGAGCGCGCCGTTGGACTACCTGCACGGACACGGTTCCCTGATCGCTGGTTTGGAAAAAGCGCTCGAAGGCCACGAAGCTGGCGACAGCTTTGATGTGCGTGTGAATGCTGACGAAGGTTACGGCAGCTATGATGAAAATCTGGTGCAGCGCGTACCAAAAGACGTCTTTATGGGCGTTGATGAGTTGGAAGTTGGCATGCGTTTTCTTGCTGATACCGATCAAGGTCCAGTACCGGTCGAAATCACTGCTGTTGAAGATGAGCATGTTGTGGTTGATGGTAACCACATGCTGGCGGGTCAGGATTTAAACTTCCACGTTGAAGTGGTTGCTATCCGTGAAGCAACAGAAGAAGAGCTGCAACATGGTCACGTACATGGTGAACATGATCATCACCATGAACATGGTGACGGTTGCTGCGGCGGCCACGGCCATGATGAAAGTGACCACGGTCATGAACATGGCAAAGGTGGTTGTGGTAAAGGCGGCTGTGGCTGTCACTAAAATCTGACCTGTTACTAAAATTTGACATGGTCAGTCAAAAGCCAGCCTCGCGGCTGGCTTTTTGCTTAATAGTGGGGCGGCGGCGGCTCTTCTGCTGGCGAAGCCATCATGGATGACTGAGATTCTCGTAGTTTATCGGTCAATAAACGTAGATGCTCCCGCAGTTTGGTCATTTCCATCTGATGCTCCGTCACGATCAAATTGAGTTCCTCAATTGTCACTTCCTGAAATGCCAGACGGCTTTCCAGCATTTCCAGCCGTTGTTCAAACAGGGATTGTTCCATCTTAATTTCCTCTCATGACTGCAAACCATACCCTTTGGTCACTTCCCATCTGGTGATAACATGGAAAAGGTAGGGAGGGTTGATTCTACCTGTAAAACTCCATGATTACCCCGCAAGGGTCAAGATATCGATAAAACGAAACTTCTTGTAGTAAAAAAAGTCTTAATATCACTTAATAGCATCAGCATAGAGATTGTTTTGTGTTCGCACAGACAGTTATAGTACAAGTTACTCTTATAATCGTTGCTTGGGGTAAGTGTCCTTAAGCCAATGGAGAAATGGATGAAATCACTGTTTAAAGTAACGCTACTGGCTACCACCATGGCGCTGACCCTGAATACCTCTGCGGCTTTCGCTGCTGAAACAGCTAAAGCTGCTGATGCGGCTGCAACGACAAACAGCGCATTTAAGAATGATGACCAGCAATCTGCATATGCATTAGGTGCATCATTAGGGCGTTATATGGATAACTCCCTGAAAGAGCAAGAGAAACTAGGTATTAAACTGGATAAAGACCAGTTGATCGCCGGTGTTCAGGACGCGTTTGCCAGCAAAAGCAAACTGACCGACGAAGAAATCGAAAAAACCTTACAAGGTTTTGAAGCGCGCGTAAAAGCTTCTGCTCAAGCCAAAATGGAGCAGGATGCTAAAGAAAACGCCGATAAAGGCGCTAAGTACCGCGAAACTTTCGCTAAAGAAAAAGATGTGAAGAAAACGGCATCTGGTCTGCTGTACAAAGTAGAGAAAGCCGGTACCGGTGATGCACCAAAAGACAGTGATACCGTGGTAGTTAACTACAAAGGGACACTGACTGATGGTACTGAGTTTGATAACTCCTACAAACGCGGTGAGCCACTGTCTTTCCGTCTTGATGGCGTTATCCCAGGCTGGACCGAAGGCCTGAAGCAAATCAAGAAAGGCGGCAAGATCACTCTGGTTATCCCACCAGAACTAGCTTATGGCAAAACTGGCGTCCCAGGCATCCCTGCTAACTCTACTCTGGTATTTGATGTAGAGCTGTTGGATGTTAAAGCGGCACCTAAAGCTGATGCCCAAGAAGAACAGCCAGCTGCTGCGGACGCAAAAGCTAAGAAGTAATTTAGCTTATTCGCTGTCGTAGCTGAGTACTGGTTATACTGATGACCGCCGCGATAATTGTCGTGGCGGTTTTTTTTTCGGTATATCAATTTGCACTTCTGCTCGTTGATAACTTGACGATTTATGGCTTGTGGGCTTAACGTCAAGATCACGCGCGAACGCAAGGATTTTATCTCGGCATATTTGCTAGACTTAAAATTCAGGATATTGAGTTATGAGTCTGCCAACGGTATTGAGACAGGCTTTACGTAGAGGATGGTGTCTTCGATGTCTAATTCGCTTCTCAGTAGCGAAACCAGTGAACTGGATTTACTGGATGAACGTCCGTTCAGTCAGACGGACCATGAAATACTCAAATCATACGAAGCTATCGTTGATGGCTTGGCGATGCTTATTGGCAGCCATTGTGAAATTGTCCTGCATTCACTGGAAGACCTGAAAAGCTCAGCGGTAAGAATTGCGAATGGCGAACACACAGGCCGACAGATTGGTTCTCCTATAACTGACCTTGCGCTGCGGATGCTGCATGATATGGCCGGTGCCGACAGCAGTGTTTCAAGAGCTTATTTCACGCGCGCCAAAAGTGGTGTGTTGATGAAATCTGTTACTATCGCAATCCGAAACCGCGACCAGCGTGTTATCGGGCTGTTATGCATCAACATGAATCTGGATGTGCCTTTCTCGCAAATCATTCAGACGTTTATGCCGCCGGAAACACAAGAAGTTCCTTCCTCAGTCAATTTTGCCTCATCAGTTGATGACCTGGTGGCACAGACACTGGAGTTCACCATCGAGGAAGTGAATGCCGATCGCAATGTTTCAAACAATGCGAAAAACCGTCAGGTGGTGCTCAACCTTTACGAAAAAGGTATTTTTGATATCAAAGATGCTATCAACCAGGTTGCTGAACGGCTAAATATTTCTAAGCACACGGTTTATCTCTACATTCGCCAATTCAAAAGCGGTGATCTTGTGGGGCATGAGCGTTAATGTCGGGCGTGAAATACTGCCTGATGGTCACGGGGCCAGCCTATGGCACCCAGCAGGCCAGCAGTGCCTATCAGTTTGCACAAGCGCTGATAAACTCAGGTCACCATTTGGTTAGTGTTTTTTTCTATCGCGAAGGCGTTTTGAATGCTAACCAATTAACCGCCCCTGCCAATGATGAATTTGACTTGGTTCGCGCATGGCAACAATTAGCGAACGAGCATGCTGTCATATTGAATGTGTGTGTGGCGGCGGCATTGCGCCGTGGTGTTACTGACCAACATGAAGCCGAGCAACTCAATTTGGTGGCGGCAAATCTGCAACCCGGTTTTACTTTGAGTGGGCTGGGTGCGTTGGCAGAAGCAGCATTAACCTGTGACCGTATGGTGCAATTTTAATGGCAATGAAATGTGTCGCTTTTGTTTTCACCCAAGGCCCGCATGGTAATTCAGCTGGGCGCGAGGGGCTGGATGCTTTGCTGGCAACATCTGCACTGAGTGAAAACCTGGGCGTATTCTTCCTTTCCGATGGTGTATTGCAATTACTCCCACAGCAGCAGCCAGAAAAAATTCTCGCCAGAAACTATATTGCTACTTTCGGTGTCTTACCGCTGTACGATGTCGAGAATTTTTATATTTGTGAAGACTCATTACAGCAGCGCGGATTGAGTGAAGTGACGGATTGGATACTTGATGTCGAGGTATTATCTCCGGTAAATTTGCGTCGCCAATTGGCAAATTATGATGTTGTGCTGACTTTTTAATGAGGTTTGGGTAGCCATAATGCTGTTTACCGTCAGTCATTCCCCTTATCACTGCGATTTATCTGCATTGCTGAGATTGGTCACATCTGAAGATGCGATTCTATTTCTGCAAGATGGCGTAATGGCAGTTTTGAAAAACAGTGAAAGTCTTAACTTATTGTTAAATAACCCGGCTTCGCTATTTGTATTGGAAGATGATGTTATTGCGCGCGGTTTATGTGGTCAAATTTCAGACAGCGCGATGCTAATCGGCTATACTCACTTCGTGGATTTGACCCTAAAACATCAGCAACAACTGGCATGGTAATGCAGTCAATGCTGTATATTTCTTGACACCTTAGATAGTCAGCCATAAAATTCTGCGTCCTCGTTCTCTGCCAGTAGTGCAAACGAGGGGGATTTATCACGTGTTTACGAAGCAAAAAACCAGGAGCTTTTTTAATAATGGCAACGATTAACCAGCTGGTTCGCAAGCCACGCAGCATGAAGGTTGCTAAAAGCAACGTTCCTGCGCTGGAAGCATGCCCGCAGAAACGTGGTGTATGTACCCGCGTATATACCACCACTCCGAAAAAACCTAACTCCGCACTGCGTAAAGTTTGCCGTGTGCGTTTAACTAACGGTTTTGAAGTCACCTCCTACATCGGCGGTGAAGGTCATAACCTTCAGGAACACTCCGTGATCCTGATCCGTGGCGGTCGTGTTAAAGACTTGCCAGGTGTGCGTTACCACACCGTTCGCGGCGCGCTTGACTGCTCAGGTGTTAAAGACCGTAAGCAATCACGTTCTAAGTACGGCGTGAAGAAGCCAAAGGCTTAATGGTTCTCCGTTAAGTAAGGCCAAACATTTTCACATTAATGTCAAAATAAACTCTTAGAGTTTTGGACAACCCTGAATTAACAACGGAGTATTTCCATGCCACGTCGTCGTGTAATTGGCCAGCGTAAAATTTTACCGGATCCTAAGTTCGGATCTGAATTGCTGGCTAAATTTGTAAATATCCTGATGGTAGATGGTAAAAAATCTACTGCAGAAGCAATCGTCTATACCGCGCTGGAGACCCTGGCTCAGCGTTCAGGTAAAGATTTTCTGGAAGCTTTCGAAGTAGCTCTGGATAACGTGCGCCCGACTGTCGAAGTTAAGTCTCGCCGCGTTGGTGGTTCTACTTATCAGGTACCAGTTGAAGTTCGTCCGGTTCGCCGTAATGCTTTGGCAATGCGTTGGATCGTTGATGCTGCTCGTAAACGCGGTGATAAATCCATGGCTTTGCGCTTGGCGAATGAACTGTCTGACGCAGCAGAGAACAAAGGTTCTGCTGTTAAGAAACGTGAAGACGTTCACCGTATGGCCGAAGCTAACAAGGCGTTCGCGCACTACCGCTGGTAATCACCACGCAGTAGTTATGCTAACCATGCGGGCGCTTTAATAGTTAGCCCGCATGTGTTAACCGAATGAACGTCCTAGGAATAGAGGAATCAAATGGCTCGTAAAACACCCATTGAGCGCTATCGTAATATCGGTATCAGCGCTCACATCGACGCCGGTAAGACAACCACTACCGAACGTATCCTGTTTTACACCGGTGTAAACCATAAAATCGGTGAAGTTCATGACGGCGCAGCCACCATGGACTGGATGGAACAGGAGCAGGAGCGTGGTATTACCATTACTTCTGCGGCTACTACCTGCTTCTGGTCTGGTATGGCTAAACAGTACGAACCACATCACGTCAACATCATTGACACCCCTGGGCACGTTGACTTCACCATCGAAGTAGAACGTTCCATGCGTGTTCTTGACGGTGCGGTAATGGTTTACTGTGCAGTTGGTGGTGTTCAGCCACAGTCTGAGACCGTATGGCGTCAGGCTAACAAATATAAAGTTCCACGCATTGCGTTCGTTAACAAAATGGACCGCATGGGTGCTAACTTCCTGAAAGTTGTTGGTCAGATTAAATCTCGTCTGGGCGCGAATCCAGTTCCATTGCAACTGGCAATCGGCGCGGAAGAGAAATTCACCGGTATTATCGACCTGGTGAAAATGAAAGCGATCAACTGGAACGAAGCTGATCAGGGCGTAACTTTCGAGTACGAAGATATCCCTGCTGATATGGCTGAACTGGCTGCTGAATGGCACCAGAATCTGGTCGAATCTGCTGCAGAAGCATCTGAAGAGCTGATGGACAAATACTTGGGCGGCGAAGAGCTGACCGAAGAAGAAATCAAGAAAGCTCTGCGTCAACGCGTTCTGCGCAATGAAATCATCTTGGTTACCTGTGGTTCTGCGTTTAAGAACAAAGGCGTACAGGCAATGCTGGATGCAGTTATCGACTATCTGCCAGCACCAACTGACGTTGAAGCAATCAACGGTATTTTGGACGATGGTAAAGATACTCCGGCAGTTCGTCACTCAGACGACAAAGAGCCGTTCTCTGCACTGGCGTTCAAAATTGCAACCGACCCGTTTGTGGGTAACTTGACGTTCTTCCGTGTGTACTCTGGCGTTGTTAACTCCGGTGACACCGTGTTGAACTCAGTGCGTTCACAGCGTGAGCGTCTGGGCCGTATCGTACAGATGCACGCCAACAAACGTGAAGAGATCAAAGAAGTTCGTGCTGGCGACATCGCAGCAGCGATTGGTCTGAAAGACGTGACAACTGGTGACACCTTGTGTGACCCAGCTAATCCGATCATCTTGGAACGTATGGAGTTCCCAGAGCCAGTAATCTCTGTTGCCGTTGAACCAAAAACCAAAGCCGACCAAGAAAAAATGGGTATGGCTCTGGGTCGTCTGGCAAAAGAAGATCCATCATTCCGCGTTTGGACTGACGAAGAATCTGGTCAGACTATCATCGCTGGTATGGGTGAGCTGCACTTGGATATCCTGGTTGACCGTATGCGCCGCGAATTTAACGTGGAAGCAAACGTCGGTAAACCTCAGGTTGCATACCGTGAAACTATCCGCGATACCGTTAAGGACGTGGAAGGTAAGCACGCTAAGCAATCAGGCGGTCGTGGTCAGTACGGTCATGTTGTTATCGACATGTCTCCGTTACCACCGGGTGGCGCTGGGTATGAATTCGTCAACGAAATCGTTGGTGGTTCTATTCCTAAAGAGTTCATCCCTGCTGTTGATAAAGGTATCCAGGAACAACTGAAAGCCGGTCCTTTGGCTGGTTACCCGGTTGTTGACGTTAAAATCCGTCTGCACTACGGTTCTTACCATGACGTTGACTCCTCAGAATTGGCGTTTAAATTAGCCGGTTCTATCGCCTTTAAAGAAGGGTTCAAACGAGCTAAACCAGTTCTGCTTGAGCCAATCATGAAGGTTGAAGTCGAAACCCCTGAAGATTACATGGGTGACGTAATGGGCGACCTTAACCGTCGTCGTGGTATCATCGAAGGTATGGAAGATACTGCTACCGGTAAAACCGTTCGCGTCAAGGTTCCGTTGTCTGAAATGTTCGGTTATGCTACTGACCTGCGTTCTCAGACTCAGGGCCGTGCTTCTTACTCCATGGAATTCCTGGAGTATGCTGAAGCACCTAGTAACGTCGCTAAAGCCGTTATCGAAGCCCGTGGCAAATAAGCTTTCGGGTTTAAAACATTGATCCAGTGCTCTCTCATCAGTGGGAGAGCACAAGAGTAAGGAATATAGTCGTGTCTAAAGAAAAATTTGAACGTACCAAACCCCATGTAAACGTCGGTACTATCGGCCACGTTGACCATGGTAAAACTACCCTGACTGCAGCAATCACCACCGTTTTGGCTAAAACCTACGGCGGTAGCGCTCGTGCTTTCGATCAGATCGATAACGCACCAGAAGAAAAAGCACGTGGTATCACCATCAACACTTCTCACGTTGAATATGACACCCCGTCACGTCACTATGCGCACGTTGACTGCCCAGGGCACGCCGACTACGTTAAAAACATGATCACCGGTGCTGCTCAGATGGACGGCGCTATCCTGGTTGTTGCTGCAACTGATGGCCCAATGCCACAGACTCGTGAGCACATCCTGCTGGGTCGTCAGGTTGGCGTTCCTTACATGATCGTATTCATGAACAAATGCGACATGGTTGACGATGAAGAGCTGCTGGAACTGGTAGAAATGGAAGTTCGTGAACTTCTTTCTGCTTACGATTTCCCAGGCGATGACATCCCAGTAGTTAAAGGTTCAGCTCTGAAAGCGCTGGAAGGCGTTAAAGAGTGGGAAGATAAAATCATCGAACTGGCTGGCTACCTGGATACTTACATCCCAGAACCAGAACGTGCGGTTGATAAGCCATTCCTGCTGCCAATCGAAGACGTATTCTCTATCTCAGGCCGTGGTACTGTTGTAACTGGTCGTGTAGAGCGCGGTATCGTTAAAGTTGGTGAAGAAGTAGAAATCGTTGGTATCAAAGATACTGTTAAATCTACTTGTACTGGCGTTGAAATGTTCCGCAAATTGCTGGACGAAGGCCGTGCTGGTGAGAACGTTGGTGTTCTGCTGCGTGGTATCAAACGTGAAGATATCGAACGTGGTCAAGTTCTTGCTAAACCAGGTTCTATCAAGCCACATACTACCTTTGAATCAGAAGTTTATATTCTGAGCAAAGATGAAGGCGGCCGTCATACTCCGTTCTTCAAAGGCTACCGTCCTCAGTTCTACTTCCGTACAACTGACGTAACCGGTACCATCGAACTGCCAGAAGGCGTTGAAATGGTGATGCCAGGTGACAACATCAACATGGTTGTTACTCTGATTCACCCAATCGCAATGGACGACGGTCTGCGTTTCGCAATCCGTGAAGGCGGCCGTACTGTAGGCGCTGGTGTTGTTGCTAAAGTTATCGCTTAATTGTTTTATTGATTAATTATTTTATTGATCAAGTAGAGGGCGCTTCGGCGCCCTTTTTTATTACCCGTAGAGAATAATCTTAATTGAAATAACTCGCATTCTTATTTACACTGTAGATACTGGTTAAGAAGTGAGTCATTTTATGTATGTTTGCCTGTGTAATGCGGTATCTGACAAAGTTATCCGTAAAGCTGTCCGTCAGCACCACCCACATACCATTCAGCAACTGCGTCAATTAGTACCGATTGGTACCGACTGTGGAAAATGCATTCGACAGGCGCGAGAAATATTGATCGAGGAACGCGCGAACATTCCAGAAATGAATGATGTTGCCTAATAGTTAGCCGGGAGAAGTTTTCCTCCATACTTTGCCATCTGGTACTACACTTTTAGTACTGGAAGCGGAGGGTTTATCTATGAAAGGCGATAAAAAAATAATTGCACATCTCAACAAACTGCTCGGAAACGAGTTAGTTGCTATCAACCAATATTTTCTCCACGCCCGAATGTTTAAAAACTGGGGATTGATGCGCCTTAATGATAAGGAATATCACGAATCCATTGACGAAATGAAGCATGCGGATAAATACATCGAGCGCATCTTATTCCTCGAAGGTATTCCTAACTTACAGGATTTGGGTAAGTTGAACATTGGTGAAGATGTTGAGGAAATACTTAAATCCGATTTAGCCCTTGAGTTGGCAGGAGCAAAGGATCTGCGTGAAGGCATTGCTTATGCGGACTCAATACATGACTACGTCAGCCGAGACCTGTTAAAGGAAATTCTGTCTGAAGAAGAGGGCCACATAGATTGGCTTGAAACAGAACTTAGCCTTATCGAACGTCTGGGAATACAGAATTACTCACAGGCTCAATTGGCAAAAGATTAACTCCTTCACCTGGCGTGCTGTCGCTCGCTTACCTGCCACAATATATTGAGTTAAAAGAGTGGGAGCCGTATCGGCCTCACTCTTTCTTATCTGCAAACCTTCAAACATAGCCATATTTCCCCCTAATTAAATTATCTGGTAAGTTTTCGCATAGATTTTCAACACTGGCTTGCTTCCTGCTGGTATTTACGTATAATGCGCGGGCCTACCTAATCTTGATAGGTCAGATTGAAACTAATCTGTCGGTTACAGCCTAGTGCTAGAACCGAACAATACTCCCGATATGGGGGTTATATGTTGAACGATTACACTCCCCCATCAATCGAAATGGGTGCGAGGAGTAATCATTTACGTTTATAAATAATTGGAGCTCTGGTCTCATGCAGAACCAAAGAATCCGTATCCGCCTGAAAGCGTTTGATCATCGTTTGATCGATCAATCAACTGCGGAAATCGTCGAGACTGCCAAGCGCACTGGTGCGCAGGTTCGTGGTCCGATCCCGCTGCCAACTCGCAAAGAGCGCTTTACCGTTCTGATCTCTCCGCACGTCAATAAAGATGCGCGCGATCAGTACGAGATTCGCACTCACAAGCGTCTGGTTGACATCGTTGAGCCAACCGAGAAAACCGTTGATGCTCTGATGCGTCTGGATCTGGCTGCCGGTGTAGACGTGCAGATCAGCCTGGGTTAATCAGGTCATTGAGCGATTGAGAGGTTGAAACAATGATTGGTTTAGTCGGTAAGAAAGTGGGCATGACTCGTATCTTCACAGAAGATGGCGTTTCAATCCCAGTAACTGTTATCGAAATTGAAGCGAACCGCGTAACTCAGGTCAAAAGCCTGGAGAACGACGGATACCGTGCTGTGCAAGTAACTACCGGTGCTAAAAAAGCTAACCGCGTTACTAAACCAGAAGCGGGTCATTTCGCTAAAGCTGGCGTAGAAGCTGGCCGTGGTCTGTGGGAATTCCGCCTTCCAGAAGGTCAAGAGTTCACTGCTGGCCAAGAAATTAGCGTCGAGATTTTCGCAGACGTTAAGAAAGTTGACGTTACAGGTACGTCTAAAGGTAAAGGTTTTGCCGGTACTGTTAAGCGCTGGAACTTCCGTACCCAAGATGCTACCCATGGTAACTCCTTGTCTCACCGTGTTCCGGGTTCTATCGGTCAAAACCAGACTCCGGGCAAAGTGTTTAAAGGCAAGAAAATGGCAGGCCACCTGGGTGACGAGCGTGTAACCGTTCAAAGCCTGGACGTAGTACGTGTTGACGCTGAGCGCAACCTGCTGCTGGTTAAGGGTGCTGTACCGGGCGCAACCGGTGGCAACCTGATCGTTAAACCAGCTGTGAAGGCGTAAGGGGATAGCAATGGAATTAATAGTGAAAGACGCGCAAAGCGCGCTGACTGTTTCCGAAACTACCTTCGGTCGTGATTTCAACGAAGCGCTGGTACATCAGGTTGTTGTTGCTTATGCAGCAGGTGCCCGTCAAGGTACTCGTGCTCAGAAGACCCGCGCCGAAGTAACTGGTTCCGGTAAAAAACCGTGGCGCCAGAAAGGTACCGGCCGTGCGCGTGCAGGTTCTGTAAAGAGCCCAATCTGGCGTTCAGGTGGTGTGACCTTTGCTGCGAAGCCTCAGGACCACAGTCAGAAAGTAAATAAAAAGATGTACCGCGGCGCGCTGAAAAGCATTCTGTCCGAATTGGTACGTCAAGATCGTCTGATCATTGTCGAAAAGTTCTCTGTTGAAGCACCTAAAACTAAGTTGCTGGCACAGAAACTGAAAGATATGGCTCTGGAAGATGTACTGATCATCACTGGTGAACTGGACGAGAACTTGTTCTTGGCAGCTCGCAACCTGTATAAGGTTGATGTCCGTGATGTAGCCGGTATTGACCCAGTTAGCCTGATCGCCTTCGACAAAGTGGTTATGACTGCTGATGCTGTGAAGCAAGTTGAGGAGATGCTGGCATGATTCGTGAAGAACGTCTGCTGAAAGTACTGCGCGCGCCGCATGTATCTGAAAAAGCGTCCGCTGCGATGGAAAAGAATAACACCATCGTTCTCAAAGTTGCCAAAGACGCGACCAAAGCAGAAATTAAAGCTGCAGTGCAGAAACTGTTTGAAGTCGAAGTCGAAGACGTTAACACCTTGCTGGTTAAAGGCAAGAGTAAGCGTCACGGTCAGCGTGTTGGTCGTCGTAGCGACTGGAAAAAAGCTTACGTCACCCTGAAAGAAGGCCAGAATCTGGACTTCATCGGCGGCGCAGAGTAAGTCGGAGGAGTAAACAATGGCAATTGTTAAATGTAAACCTACGTCTCCGGGTCGTCGCCACGTTGTTAAAGTGGTTAACCCTGAGCTGCACAAGGGTAAGCCTTATGCCCCGTTGCTTGAGAAATTAAGCAAAAGCGGTGGCCGTAACAACAATGGCCGTATCACTACCCGTCATATCGGTGGTGGCCACAAGCAACATTATCGTCTGGTTGACTTCAAACGCAACAAAGATGGTATCCCTGCTGTGGTAGAGCGTCTGGAGTACGATCCGAACCGTTCCGCGAATATCGCGTTGGTTCTGTACAAAGACGGCGAACGCCGTTACATCCTGGCGCCGAAAGGCCTGAAAGCTGGTGACCAGATTCAATCTGGCGTTGATGCTGCAATTAAAGCAGGTAACACCCTGCCTATGCGTAACATCCCAGTTGGTTCAACGGTTCATAACGTAGAAATGAAACCAGGTAAAGGCGGCCAATTGGCTCGTTCTGCTGGTGCATACGTTCAGATCGTTGCTCGTGACGGTTCCTACGTTACTCTGCGTCTGCGCTCCGGCGAAATGCGCAAAGTTCTAGCTGATTGCCGCGCCACCTTAGGTGAAGTCGGTAACGCTGAACACATGCTGCGTGTCCTGGGTAAAGCAGGTGCTAGTCGTTGGCGTGGTATTCGTCCTACCGTTCGCGGTACGGCGATGAACCCGGTAGATCACCCACACGGTGGTGGTGAAGGTCGTAACTTTGGTAAGCACCCGGTAACCCCGTGGGGCGTTCAAACCAAAGGTAAGAAGACCCGTAGCAACAAGCGTACTGATAAGTTCATCGTACGTCGCCGTAGTAAAAAATAATTAGAGGATAAGCCATGCCACGTTCTCTCAAGAAAGGTCCCTTCATTGACCTGCACTTGCTGAAGAAGGTAGAGAAAGCGGTGGAAAGCGGAGACAAGAAGCCAATTCGGACTTGGTCCCGTCGTTCAACGGTCTTTCCAAATATGATCGGTTTGACCATCGCTGTCCATAATGGTCGTCAGCACGTTCCCGTTTTTGTTTCCGATGAAATGGTCGGTCACAAACTGGGCGAATTCGCGCCGACCCGTACTTATCGCGGCCATGCGGCCGATAAAAAGGCTAAAAAGCGCTAAGGTAGGAGGAAGAGATGGAAACTATCGCTAAACATCGCCACGCTCGTTCTTCTGCTCAGAAGGTTCGCTTGGTAGCGGACCTGATTCGCGGTAAGAAAGTGTCGCAAGCTCTGGAAACTCTGGCCTATACCAACAAGAAAGCTGCTGGTTTGGTTAAGAAGGTACTAGAGTCTGCCATTGCTAACGCAGAACACAACGATGGCGCTGACATCGATGATCTGAAAGTCACGAAGATTTTCGTAGACGAAGGCCCTAGCATGAAGCGCATTATGCCGCGTGCAAAAGGTCGTGCAGATCGCATCCTGAAGCGCACCAGCCACATTACTGTGGTTGTGTCCGATCGCTGAGACTCTGGAGACTAGCAATGGGTCAGAAAGTACATCCTAATGGTATTCGACTAGGTATTGTCAAAGCTTGGAACTCTACCTGGTACGCAAATACCAAAGAATTCGCTGACAACCTGGACAGCGACTTTAAAGTTCGCCAATTCCTGACTAAGGAATTAGCGAAAGCTTCCGTTTCTCGCATCGTTATCGAGCGTCCAGCGAAGAGCATCCGTGTGACTATTCACACCGCTCGTCCTGGCATCGTTATCGGCAAGAAAGGTGAAGATGTCGAAAAACTGCGTAAGGTCGTAGCGGATATCGCTGGCGTTCCTGCACAGATTAACATCGCCGAAGTCCGTAAACCGGAACTGGACGCAAAATTGGTTGCTGATAGCATCACTTCACAGCTGGAACGTCGTGTTATGTTCCGTCGTGCTATGAAGCGTGCTGTACAGAACGCAATGCGTCTTGGCGCTAAAGGTATCAAAGTTGAAGTAAGCGGCCGTCTTGGCGGTGCTGAAATCGCGCGTACCGAATGGTACCGTGAAGGTCGTGTTCCGTTGCATACACTGCGTGCGGATATCGATTACAACACATCTGAAGCGCACACCACTTATGGTGTAATCGGCGTTAAGGTATGGATCTTCAAAGGTGAGATCTTGGGTGGTATGGCTGCTGTTGAACAACCGGAACCGGCTGCTCAACCTAAAAAGCAGCAGCGTAAAGGCCGCAAGTAAGGAGAATCGCTGATGTTACAACCAAAGCGTACAAAATTCCGTAAGATGCACAAAGGCCGTAACCGTGGCCTTGCGCAAGGTACGGATGTTAGCTTCGGTGAGTTCGGCCTGAAAGCTTGTGGCCGTTGCCGCCTGACGGCTCGTCAAATCGAAGCAGCCCGTCGTGCGATGACACGTGCAATTAAGCGTCAAGGTAAGGTCTGGATCCGTGTATTCCCGGACAAACCGATCACCGAGAAGCCGCTCGAAGTGCGTATGGGTAAAGGTAAGGGTAACGTAGAGTATTGGGTTGCCCTGATCCAGCCAGGAAAAGTTTTATTTGAAATGGCTGGTGTGCCGGAAGAAACTGCTCGCGAAGCATTTAAGCTCGCTGCAGCGAAACTGCCTGTAGGAACCACCTTTGTAACTAAGACGGTGATGTAATGAAAGCACAAGAGCTGCGTGAAAAAAGCGTTGAAGAGCTGAACACTGAGCTGCTCAACCTGCTGCGTGAGCAATTTAATTTGCGCATGCAGGCGGCTAGTGGCCAGCTGCAACAAACTCACCTGTCGAAACAAGTGCGCCGTAATATCGCACGTGTTAAGACTTTACTGACTGAAAAGGCGGGTGCGTAATGACTGACCAAATCCGTACTCTGCAAGGTCGCGTAGTTAGTGACAAAATGGAGAAATCCATGGTTGTTGCTATCGAACGTGTGGTGAAGCACCCAATTTATGGGAAATTCATCCGTCGTACGACGAAATTGCATGTACATGACGAGAACAATGAATGTGGAATCGGTGACGTGGTAGAAATCCGCGAATGCCGTCCATTGTCAAAGACTAAGTCTTGGACACTTGTTCGCGTTGTAGAGAAAGCGATTCTGTAATAGAGTAGCCAACTCGAACATAATAAACGGCTCAGAAAGTGGGCCGTTTATTTTTTCTACCCATAATTTGGAAGCGGTGTTATAATGCTGCGCCCTCATTCATGGGGCTTTTAAACGACCTATTCTGGGTCCTAAAGTAGTAGTTGACATTAGCGGAGCACTAACATGATCCAAGAACAGACTATGCTGAACGTGGCCGACAACTCCGGTGCACGTCGCGTAATGTGTATCAAGGTTCTAGGTGGCTCGCACCGTCGCTACGCAGGCATCGGCGACATCATCAAGATCACCATCAAGGAAGCAATTCCTCGTGGCAAGGTGAAGAAAGGCGATGTTCTGAAGGCGGTAGTGGTGCGCACCAAGAAGGGTGTACGTCGCCCGGACGGTTCTGTCATTCGCTTCGATGGCAACGCTTGTGTTATTTTAAATAATAACAGCGAGCAGCCAATCGGCACGCGTATTTTTGGGCCGGTAACTCGTGAACTGCGTAATGAGAAGTTCATGAAAATTATCTCTCTGGCACCAGAAGTACTCTAAGGAGCGAACCATGGCAGCGAAAATCCGTCGTGATGACGAAGTTATCGTGCTAACCGGGAAAGACAAAGGTAAGCGCGGTAAAGTAAAGAATGTCCTGTCTGCTAGTAAGGTCATTGTTGAAGGTATCAACCTGGTTAAAAAACATCAGAAGCCGGTTCCGGCCCTGAACCAACCAGGTGGCATTGTTGAAAAAGAAGCTGCAATTCAAGTTTCCAACATTGCGCTGTTCAACGCGGCAACTGGTAAGGCTGACCGTGTAGGCTTTAGATTTGAAGACGGGAAAAAAGTCCGTTTCTTTAAATCTAATAGCGAAACTATCAAGTAATTTGGAGTAATACGATGGCGAAACTGCATGATTACTACAAAGACGAGGTAGTCAAACAACTGATGTCTCAGTTTGACTACAACTCTGTCATGCAAGTCCCTCGGGTCGAGAAGATCACCCTGAACATGGGTGTTGGTGAAGCGATCGCTGACAAGAAACTGCTGGATAATGCAGCAGCTGACTTGGCAGCAATCTCCGGCCAAAAGCCGTTTATCACCAAAGCACGCAAATCTGTTGCAGGCTTCAAAATCCGTCAGGGCTATCCGATCGGCTGTAAAGTAACCCTGCGTGGCGAACGCATGTGGGAATTCCTTGAGCGTCTGATTACCATTGCTGTACCTCGTATCCGTGACTTCCGTGGCTTGTCCGCTAAGTCATTCGATGGTCGTGGTAACTACAGCATGGGTGTGCGCGAGCAGATCATCTTCCCGGAAATCGACTACGATAAAGTCGATCGTGTGCGTGGTTTGGATATTACCATTACCACTACTGCGAAATCCGATGATGAAGGCCGTGCATTATTGGCTGCTTTTAAATTCCCATTCCGCAAGTAAGGTAGGGTTACTGATGGCTAAGCAATCAATGAAAGCACGCGAAGTCGTTCGCGTGAAACTAGCTAACAAATACCGCGCTCAACGCGAGGAATTAAAAGCTATTATCTCTGGTGTGAACTCATCCGACGAAGATCGTTGGAATGCTGTTCTGAAGCTGCAGTCTCTGCCGCGTGATTCCAGCCCGTCCCGTCAGCGTAACCGCTGCAACCAAACTGGTCGTCCGCATGGTTTCTTGCGGAAGTTCGGGTTGAGCCGTATTAAAGTCCGTGAAACCGCAATGCGCGGTGAAATCCCGGGCCTTAAAAAGGCTAGCTGGTAATTGTCACCAATTGAATCACGGGAGTAAAGACAGATGAGCATGCAAGATCCGATCGCGGATATGCTGACCCGTATCCGTAACGGTCAATCCGCAAACAAAGTCGCGGTCACCATGCCTTCCTCCAAGCTGAAAGTGGCAATTGCCAACGTTCTGAAGGAAGAAGGTTTTATTGAAGATTTTAAAGTCGAAGGCGACACCAAGCCTGTTCTGGAATTAGCACTTAAGTATTTCCAGGGTAAGGCAGTGGTAGAAAGCATTCAACGTATCAGCCGTCCAGGTCTGCGCATCTATAAGAAAAAAGATGAGCTGCCAAAAGTTATGGCCGGTTTGGGTATCGCTGTTATTTCTACCTCTAAAGGTGTTATGACCGATCGTGCAGCTCGCCAAGCTGGTCTTGGTGGCGAGATTATCTGCTACGTAGCTTAATTCGGGAGGAAAGAATGTCTCGTGTTGCAAAAGCACCCGTCGTCATTCCTGCCGGCGTAGAGGTAAAACTCAACGGTCAGGTTATTTCGATTAAGGGTAAGAACGGCGAGCTGACTCGTACCGTCCATAGTGCTGTTGAAGTTAAGCAAGAAGAAAATACACTGACTTTCGCTCCACGCGAAGGCGCTGTAGACGGTTGGGCCCAAGCGGGTACCACTCGTGCACTGCTTAATGCAATGGTCATTGGTGTTACCGAAGGCTTCACTAAGAAGCTTCAATTGGTAGGTGTAGGTTACCGTGCCGCAGTTAAAGGCAACGTGGTGAATTTAGCTTTAGGCTTCTCTCATCCAGTTGACCATGAATTGCCGGCTGGCATCACTGCTGAATGTCCGACCCAAACTGAAATCGTGCTGAAAGGCGCTGATAAGCAGGTGATTGGTCAGGTTGCAGCAGATTTACGTGCCTACCGTCGTCCTGAGCCTTATAAAGGCAAGGGTGTCCGTTACGCCGACGAAGTCGTGCGTACCAAAGAGGCTAAGAAGAAGTAAGGTAACACTATGGATAAGAAAGCAGCTCGTATCCGTCGTGCGACCCGCGCACGCCGCAAGCTCAAAGAACTGGGTGCGACTCGCCTGGTGGTACATCGTACCCCACGCCATATTTACGCGCAGGTTATCGCACCAAACGGTTCTGAAATTTTGGTAGCAGCTTCTACTGTAGAAAAAGCTATCAATGAGCAATTGAAGTACGCCGGCAACAAAGATGCCGCCGCAGCTGTAGGTAAAGCTGTTGCAGAGCGCGCATTGGAAAAAGGGATCACGAAAGTATCCTTTGACCGTTCCGGTTTCCAATATCATGGTCGAGTCCAGGCACTGGCAGATGCTGCCCGTGAAGCTGGCCTTCAGTTCTAAGGTAGAGGTGTAAGATGTCTCACATCGAAAAACAAGCTGGCGAACTGCAGGAAAAGCTGATCGCGGTAAACCGCGTATCTAAAACCGTAAAAGGTGGCCGTATTTTCAGCTTTACCGCACTGACAGTAGTTGGTGATGGTAACGGTCGCGTTGGTTTTGGCTACGGCAAAGCACGCGAAGTTCCGGCAGCGATCCAGAAAGCGATGGAAAAAGCCCGTCGCGCTATGATTAATGTTGCATTGAATAACGGTACCCTGCAGCACCCTGTTAAAGGTGCTCACACAGGTTCCCGTGTATTCATGCAACCAGCTTCTGAAGGTACCGGTATCATCGCCGGTGGTGCAATGCGCGCCGTCTTAGAAGTTGCAGGGGTTCATAACGTTTTAGCTAAAGCATATGGTTCTACTAACCCGATTAACGTGGTTCGTGCAACTATCGCTGCTTTAGAAGATATGAAATCCCCAGAAATGGTCGCTGCTAAGCGTGGTAAGTCCGTCGAAGAAATTCTAGGGAAATAACCATGGCAAAGACTATTAAAGTAACTCAAACAAAAAGCAGTATCGGTCGTTTGCCGAAACACAAGGCAACTCTGATCGGTTTAGGTCTGCGTCGTATTGGTCATACTGTAGAGCGTGAGGATACTCCTGCTGTACGTGGTATGGTCAACTTGGTTTCCTACATGGTTAAAGTTGAGGAGTAACAGATGCGTTTAAATACTCTGTCTCCGGCTGAAGGTGCCAAGCATGCGCCGAAGCGTGTAGGTCGTGGTATCGGTTCTGGCCTGGGTAAAACTGCTGGTCGTGGTCACAAAGGTCAGAACTCACGTTCTGGTGGTGGCGTACGTCGTGGTTTTGAAGGTGGTCAGATGCCTTTATATCGTCGTTTGCCGAAATTCGGCTTCACCTCTCGCAAAGCTATGATCACGGCAGAAGTTCGTCTGTCTGAACTGGCTTTAGTGGAAGGCGACGTAATCGACCTGAACACGCTGAAAGCCGCTAACGTTGTTGGTACCCAGATTGAGTTCGCGAAAGTTATGCTTTCAGGCGAAATCACTCGTGCGGTAACTCTTCGTGGTCTGCGTGTCACCAAAGGCGCTCGTGCTGCTATCGAAGCTGCTGGCGGTAAAATTGAGGAATAAGTAGCAGATGGCTAAGCAACCAGGATTAGATTTTCAAAGTGCTAAAGGCGGATTAGGCGAACTGAAGCGCAGACTTTTGTTTGTTATCGGTGCGCTTATTGTTTTCCGTATCGGCTCTTTTATTCCGATTCCTGGTATCGATGCCACTGTGCTTGCTAAATTGCTCGAGCAGCAGAGAGGGACCATCATTGAAATGTTTAACATGTTCTCTGGTGGTGCTCTCAGTCGTGCTTCTATCTTTGCCTTGGGTATCATGCCGTATATTTCGGCATCGATTATTATCCAACTGCTGACGGTGGTTCATCCAGCGTTAGCAGAAATAAAGAAAGAAGGGGAGGCTGGCCGTCGTAAGATTAGTCAGTACACCCGTTATGGCACGTTGGTATTGGCTATATTCCAATCGATCGGTATTGCTACCGGTCTACCGAATATGCCTGGGATGCAAGGTCTGGTAATCAATCCAGGCTTTGCCTTCTATTTTACCGCTGTTGTTAGCTTGGTTACAGGGACTATGTTCCTAATGTGGCTGGGCGAACAGATTACTGAGCGTGGTATCGGTAACGGTATTTCAATCATAATCTTTGCTGGTATTGTTGCCGGTCTTCCACCTGCAATAGCCCATACCATCGAGCAAGCTCGGCAAGGCGACCTGCACTTCCTCCTGTTGCTGTTGGTTGCAGTATTAGTGTTTGCAGTAACCTTCTTCGTTGTTTTCATTGAACGTGGTCAGCGTCGTATCGTCGTTAACTATGCTAAACGTCAACAAGGTCGTCGTGTTTATGCAGCACAGAGCACACACTTACCGTTGAAAGTAAATATGGCTGGGGTTATCCCTGCAATCTTTGCTTCCAGCATAATTCTGTTCCCTGCCACGATTGCATCATGGTTTGGGGGCGGGACAGGTTGGAACTGGCTGACGACTATTTCGATGTATTTGCAGCCGGGACAGCCGCTTTATGTGTTACTCTATGCGTCTGCAATCATCTTCTTCTGTTTCTTCTACACGGCGTTGGTGTTTAACCCGCGTGAAACAGCAGATAACCTGAAGAAGTCCGGTGCATTCGTGCCAGGAATTCGTCCGGGAGAGCAAACGGCGAAGTACATCGATAAAGTAATGACGCGTCTAACCTTAATTGGTGCGATGTATATTACTTTCATCTGCCTGATCCCGGAGTTCATGCGTGACGCGATGAAAGTACCATTTTACTTTGGTGGTACCTCCCTACTTATCGTAGTGGTGGTCATCATGGACTTTATGGCTCAAGTGCAAACTCTGATGATGTCTAGTCAATATGAGTCTGCATTGAAGAAAGCAAACCTGAAAGGCTATAACCGCTAATTCAGGGATGTTTGAGAAGTTACGGAGAGTAAAAATGAAAGTTCGTGCTTCCGTCAAGAAATTATGTCGTAACTGCAAAATTGTTAAGCGTAACGGTGTCGTTCGCGTAATCTGCAGTGCCGAACCAAAGCATAAACAGCGTCAAGGCTGATTTATCTTGCATATTTTTCTTGCAAAGTTGGGTTGAGCTGGCTAGATTAGCCAGCCAATCTTTTGTATGTGACTGCAATGCTATTTGAGTATCCTGAAAACGGGCTTTTCAGAATGGTATTGCTGTATAAAATAGTAGGAGTGCATAGTGGCCCGTATAGCAGGCATTAACATTCCTGATCAGAAACATACCGTTATCGCTTTAACTGCGATCTACGGCATCGGTAAGACCCGTTCACAGGCTATCTGTGTTGCTGCGGGTATTGCTGAAAATGTTAAGATCAGTGAGCTGTCTGAAGAGCAAATCGAGAAGCTGCGTGACGAAGTTGCCAAGTACGTTGTAGAAGGTGATCTGCGTCGTGAGGTGACCCTGAGCATCAAGCGTCTGATGGACCTTGGGACTTATCGTGGTTTGCGTCATCGTCGTGGTCTACCAGTTCGCGGTCAGCGTACTAAGACCAACGCACGTACCCGTAAGGGTCCGCGTAAACCGATCAAGAAATAATCGGGGTGATTGAATAATGGCAAAGGCACCTATTCGTGCACGCAAGCGTGTAAGAAAGACAGTCTCTGACGGTGTGGCTCATATCCATGCTTCTTTCAACAACACCATCGTTACCATTACAGATCGTCAAGGTAACGCATTGGGTTGGGCAACAGCAGGTGGTTCCGGTTTCCGTGGATCTCGTAAGTCTACTCCGTTTGCAGCGCAAGTTGCAGCAGAGCGCTGCGCTGACGCAGTGAAAGAATACGGTATCAAGAATCTGGAAGTTATGGTTAAAGGACCTGGTCCGGGCCGTGAGTCTACTATCCGTGCGTTAAACGCGGCTGGTTTCCGCATCACTAATATTACTGATGTGACTCCGATCCCTCATAACGGTTGTCGTCCGCCGAAAAAGCGCCGCGTATAACGCTGCTTTTAGGTTTGTTGGAGAGAGAAAATGGCAAGATATTTGGGTCCTAAGCTCAAGCTGAGCCGTCGTGAGGGCACAGACCTGTTCCTTAAGTCTGGCGTTCGCGCGATTGACACCAAGTGTAAGATTGAACAACCACCTGGCCAGCACGGTGCGCGTAAACCGCGTCTGTCTGACTACGGTGTGCAGTTACGTGAGAAACAAAAAGTTCGCCGTATCTATGGTGTTCTAGAACGTCAATTCCGTAACTACTATAAAGAAGCAGCACGTCTGAAAGGCAACACAGGTGCAAACCTGTTGCAATTGCTGGAAGGTCGTCTGGATAACGTAGTTTACCGTATGGGCTTTGGCGCAACTCGTGCTGAATCACGTCAGCTGGTTAGTCATAAAGCTATCATGGTAAATGGTCGCGTTGTTAACATCGCTTCTTATCAGGTATCTCCGAATGACGTAGTCAGCATCCGTGAGAAAGCTAAAAAGCAGTCTCGTGTTAAGGCAGCTTTGGAGCTGGCTGAGCAGCGTGAAAAGCCGACTTGGCTGGAAGTTGATGCTGTCAAGATGGAAGGTGTGTTCAAACGTATTCCTGAACGTACTGATCTGTCTGCGGACATTAACGAACACCTGATCGTCGAGCTTTACTCTAAGTAAAGCTTAGTACCAAAGAGAGGACACAATGCAGGGTTCTGTGACAGAGTTTCTAAAACCGCGCCTGGTAGATATCGAGCAAGTCAGTTCGACGCACGCCAAGGTGACCCTTGAGCCGTTAGAGCGTGGCTTTGGCCATACTCTCGGCAACGCACTGCGCCGTATTCTGCTTTCATCTATGCCGGGTTGCGCGGTGACCGAGGTTGAGATTGATGGTGTACTGCATGAGTACAGCACCAAAGAAGGCGTACAGGAAGATATCCTGGAGATCCTGCTCAACCTGAAAGGGCTGGCGGTGAGAGTTCAGGGTAAAGATGAAGTTATTCTTACCCTGAATAAGTCTGGCATTGGCCCTGTGACTGCAGCCGATATCACCCATGATGGTGATGTCGAAATCGTCAAGCCGCAGCACGTTATCTGCCACCTGACCGATGAGAACGCATCTATTAGTATGCGTATCAAAGTTCAACGTGGTCGGGGTTATGTGCCGGCTTCTGCCCGAATTCATTCGGAAGAAGATGAGCGCCCGATTGGTCGTTTGTTAGTAGACGCATGCTATAGCCCTGTAGAGCGTATTGCCTACAATGTTGAAGCAGCGCGTGTAGAACAGCGTACCGACCTGGACAAGTTGGTTATCGAGATGGAAACCAATGGCACGATCGATCCTGAAGAGGCGATCCGCCGTGCGGCAACTATCTTGGCTGAACAGCTTGAAGCTTTCGTTGACCTACGTGATGTACGTCAGCCGGAAGTTAAAGAAGAGAAGCCAGAGTTTGATCCGATCCTGCTGCGCCCTGTTGACGATCTGGAATTGACTGTCCGCTCTGCTAACTGCCTCAAGGCAGAAGCTATCCACTACATCGGTGATCTGGTACAGCGTACCGAGGTTGAGTTGCTGAAAACGCCTAACCTGGGTAAAAAATCTCTTACTGAGATTAAAGACGTGCTCGCATCACGTGGTCTTTCTTTAGGCATGCGCCTAGAAAATTGGCCACCGGCTAGCATTGCTGATAACGAGTAACCGGATCACAGGTTAAGGTTTTACTGAGAAGGATAAGGTCATGCGCCATCGTAAGAGTGGTCGTCAACTGAACCGTAACAGCAGCCATCGCCAGGCTATGTTCCGTAACATGGCCGGCTCTTTGGTTCGTCATGAGATAATCAAGACGACCCTGCCGAAAGCGAAAGAGCTGCGTCGCGTTGTTGAGCCGCTGATTACTCTTGCCAAGACCGACAGCGTAGCTAATCGTCGTCTGGCATTCGCCCGTACTCGTGATAACGAGATCGTGGCAAAACTGTTTAACGAGCTAGGCCCGCGTTTCGCGAGCCGCGCCGGTGGTTACACTCGCATTCTGAAGTGTGGCTTCCGTGCAGGCGACAACGCACCGATGGCTTACATCGAGTTAGTTGATCGTGCTGCATCGCAAGCAGAAGTAGTTGCTGCAGAGTAATCTGTAAACGCGTAAAAAAACCGGGCTTGCCCGGTTTTTTTACGTCCATAATTCAGCAAGATAAGCATCTACCCTTCGTATCTGTCCTCTCTCCTCTTATTATTTATCTGCCAATCTATTAATCTTAACTGCTATCCCACTTTATGAAGTCTGATCTCTAGGAGGGAATATGGGATTGATTGACGAATGGGCTGAAAGACACATTATCAATGCTCAAGAAAAAGGTGAATTCGAGGATTTATCTGGGCACGGTCAGCCATTAATACTGGATGATGATACCTTCGTTCCAGCGGAGTTAAGGGCTGGATACAGATTACTGAAGAATGCGGGATACCTTCCCCCTGAATTACAGGATAGGCAGGAAGCACTCACCATCACTGATTTGTTGTCACATCTCGACAAACAGTATGATGATTATGCGAATTTGCATAACCGATTGGCTTTATTAGAGTTAAGATTAAAGCAGGCAGGCCTTAGCACGGACTTTTTGCATCAAGAATATCAGCATAAAGTGACATATAAACTGTCTAAAGGGGAGTAACGGATGTTAAAGATTGGGCAAATCGCTAAACTTGCTGACGTAACGCCAGACACTATTCGCTATTATGAAAAACAAGGCATGATGGATCATGGTGAACGGACTGAAGGTGGCTACAGACTTTATACTGAACAAGATTTGCAGCGCTTGCGGTTTATCCGTTATGCAAAGCAGCTTGGTTTTACGTTAGAAACTATTGCTGAGTTATTGTCGATCCGCGTCGATCCTGAACATCATACCTGCCAGGAATCTAAGGCTATTGTAGATTCTCGGTTACTCGATGTAGAAAGTAAAATTACAGAGCTAAAAAGGATGCGCGAATCACTAAAACGGCTTAGTGATGCATGTTGTGGTAGTACGCATGCGACGACTTATTGCTCAATTTTGGAGGCATTGGAGCAGGGGGCTGCTGAAGAGTTAGCCAGAAATTAAATTTTTTAGATGGATAGTTTTAATCAGTTCAAACAAACAGTATTATTCGTGGGATTTTTAATCAATATTTTCATTAGTGAGGCATTTCTATGACGACATATCGGCATACCAAAGGAAAAATTAAGGACAACGCGCTGGAAGCTCTACTTCATGATCCTATTTTCAGGCAACGTATTGAAAAGAATGTTAAAGGCAAAGGAAGCTATCAGCGTAAAGAAAAACACGCAAAAGGTGGTAACTGGGAGGCCAGTGGTAAGCAATCAATAGATTTATTACCACTGGCCTTCTCGATTTGAAACTAATAAAAAAGCCATCATTTGATGGCTTTTGACGTTAAATAAGGCTGTAGTTATTTTGGCTGTTGTGCTTTCAGTAAATCACGAATCTCTGCCAGCAGTTTTTCTTCTGTTGTTGGTGCTGGCGGTGCTGCAGGTTCTTCCGCTTTTTCGCGGCGTAATTTATTCATCAGTTTGACGGCAGAGAAAATAGCCAGCGCGACGATGACAAAATCAAAAACACTTTGAATAAAGCTACCGTAATTCATTACAACTGCAGGGATATTTCCTTCGGCTGCACGTAATACGAAATGGAATTGTTTGAAATCGACCCCGCCGAGTAATAAACCTAGTGGTGGCATTATAATATCGGCAACAAGTGAAGAAACAATTCTGCCAAATGCAGCACCAATAATTACCCCGACAGCCAAGTCGACCACATTGCCACGCATGGCAAATTCACGAAATTCCTTCATAAAACTCATAACCAACACCCCCTTTAAAATGAACTACTTAATTTTAGCTAAACAAAACGGAATACAGCCATAATTATAGGAAACTTTTTTATTCTCTATCAGAATAGTTTTAATTTAATCATCTTTGATTACAAGAAGAATGGACTAGGTTGGAACAACCGTTCCACATCAGGGACAAATTTCTTGTGGGTAATAAACATCACAACATGGTCCCCCTGTTTAATAACAGAGTTCCCATTGGCAATGATAACTTCGTCACCACGAACAATTGCCCCAATAGTTGTCCCCGGTGGCAGTTTTATATCTTCGACCATTCGGCCCACTACTTTTGATGTGGTTTCATCACCATGTGCAATGGCTTCTATCGCTTCCGCAACACCACGTCTCAATGATGATACGCTAACGATATCGGCTTTACGGACGTGACCTAACAGCGCGGAAATAGTGGCTTGTTGTGGTGATATAACAATATCAATAACACTTCCCTGAACCAGATCGACATACGCACTGCGCTGGATTAATACCATTGCCTTTTTAGCGCCCATGCGTTTTGCGAGCATGGCGGACATAATATTAGCTTCATCATCATTAGTAATGGCAATAAAGACATCAACCTGTTCAATATGCTCTTCTGCTAATAATTCCTGATCTGATGCATCGCCATAAAATACGATTGTATCGTGCAGCATTTCTGCTAATTCGGCAGCGCGTTGCTGATCCCGCTCGATTAATTTTACGCTATAGTCTTTTTCTAATCGTAGCGCCAAGCCTGCCCCAACGTTCCCACCGCCGACAATCATGATGCGTTTATAGGGTTTTTCCAACCGTTGCAGTTCACTCATTACGGCCCGGATATGCTGTGAGGCGGCAACAAAGAAAACTTCATCACCAGCTTCAATAATTGTAGAACCCTGCGGGCGGATTGGCCGGTCTTGACGAAATATAGCCGCGACTCGGGTATCAATATGCGGCATATGTTCACGTAAAGATGATAATGCATTTCCGACTAATGGCCCGCCATAATAGGCCTTGACCGCAGCGATACTGACTTTACCTTCAGCAAAATTAACTACTTGTAACGCGCCTGGATATTCGATTAGCTTATAGATGTAATCTATAACTAGCTGTTCGGGTGATATTAAATGGTCAATAGGAACCGCTTCCGGTAGAAACAGTTTATCTGCTTCACGAATATATTCAGCTGAACGGATGCGAGCGATGCGATTTGGCGTGTTGAATAGCGAGTATGCTATTTGGCAGGCAACCATATTGGTCTCATCAGAATTCGTTACTGCAACCAACATATCGGCATCTTCTGCCCCAGCTTCTCGTAAAATTCGTGGGTGCGAGCCATGCCCTTGCACGACTCGCAAATCAAATTTATCTTGTAACTGGCGCAACCGGCCGGAATCGACATCCACCACGGTAATATCGTTGTTCTCACCCACCAGGTTTTCTGCCAGGGTACCGCCAACTTGCCCCGCCCCAAGAATAATTATTTTCATAGCGCTCTCTGTTTCACACTGAAATTAGGTTTGAGGCAGCAAAGGCCACGACTATCTTTTGATCAACTTTGCATAATAAAACCCATCACCATCCTCAGGATGTGGCAAATTTTGCCTGCCAGGTGCTGAAACTGTGCCGGTTTCGACCAAGTCTGCTTCACTGTGGCGTTGCAGGAAAGTGGCGATCTGCTGCTGATTCTCTTCGGGCAATATAGAACAGGTAGCATAAACCATTACGCCACCTTTTTTCAGTTTAGGCCAGATAGCTTCAATTATCTCAGATTGAAGTTGGGCCAACTCGGCGATATCACTGTCTCGACGCAACCATTTGATATCTGGGTGCCGGCGAATAACACCGGTTGCTGAGCAAGGGGCATCTAACAGGATTCGATCGAATTGTTGATCACCGCACCATTCATCTGGCGTTCGACCATCGCCGACTCGCACGTCTGCATGTAATCTCAGGCGTTGTAAGTTTTCTTTAACCCGACTGAGGCGCTGTTCATCTATATCGACAGCTAATACATGGGCTTTCGGCGCAGCTTCCAGAATATGGGTTGTTTTGCCCCCCGGAGCGGCACACAAATCGAGGATCTGCTCACCATCTTGTGGATCAAGCAGATCAACACAGCCTTGTGCCGATGCATCTTGCACCGTTACCCAGCCAAGTTCAAAGCCGGGGAGATCACTGACGGCGCAAGGTGTGATAAGGCGAACTGCGTCAGGGTAAAAGTCATGAGGCAGAGCTTCAATATTGGCTTGCTTCAATAGCTCAAGGTATTCACTGCGTGAATGGTGTAGTCGGCTTACGCGCAGCCACATTGGGGGTTTCTGGTTATTTGCATCCAGGATCTGTTGCCATTGATCAGGATAGGCCAGCTTAATTCGTGCCAATAACCAGCTCGGATGAAGATAGTGGCTATCGTTATTTGCAGCCCGTTCCAGTAACTCCACTTGTTGACGCTGGAATTGACGCAGTACGCCATTGATTAGCCCTTTTAACTGCGGGCGTTTGAGTGCGGTTGCGCCTTCTACTGTCTCTGCCAGTGCCGCATGAGGCGGAATACGCGTATATATCAGCTGATAAAGCCCAACCATAATCAGATAATGAAAAACACGCTGCTTACCGGTCATTGGGCGTGCCATTAACTGCTGGATACACCACTCTAGTTGTGGGAGGACACGCAAAGTGCCAAAACACAACTCCTGCAGCAATGCGCGGTCTTTATCAGAAATACTTTTTTGTAGCCCAGGTAAAACGGTGCTGAGCGATTGCCCCTGATCCAATACCTGGCTAATTGCTTTGGCAGCGATGCTGCGGAGATTATATGTGTTTTTCATAACCAAAAAAGCCGACAAACGTCAGCAAATAAAGGGAAAGTGGCCCGATGATGATGTATCGGGCGATGAAACCTATACCTGTTGGGTATATAGCTGTAGCTGCTGGGCTATTATGCTAGCTGGTTACCGGGTGTAAACCATTCGCGTCGTGAATTTAGCAAGTCAGCAGCGGACATAGCTTTCTTCCCGGCCGGTTGCAGTTGCGTGATATTCAAAACGCCATCTGCGGTTGCGACCTGGATGCCATGCTTATCGGCATGAATGATTGTACCAGGTGTTACATTATCAACAGTTGCGAGCACTTGTGCTTGCCAAACTTTGATGGGTTGTTCATCAACAACGAAATAGCTGACTGGCCAAGGATTGAAAGCACGAATACAACGCTCTAACTGGACAGCAGGAAGCGACCAATCTAATTTGGCTTCCTCTTTGCTGAGTTTTTCTGCATAGGTAACTTGTGCTTCATCTTGTACTTCGGGCTGTGCAGAGCCTTCGGCCAACTGTTGTAATGTTACCAATAAGCCCTGAGGGCCAAGCTGAGCCAACTTATCGTAGAGCGTTGCACTGGTGTCTTCTGGCTGAATATCACACTCAATTTTATGCAACATATCACCGGTATCTAGCCCGACATCCATTTGCATGATTGTCACACCAGTTTTTGCATCGCCAGCCCATAATGAACGTTGGATTGGTGCAGCACCGCGCCAGCGCGGCAGCAGAGAACCGTGGACATTAATACAACCTAATCGTGGCATGGCCAAAACAGATGCAGGGAGAATTAAGCCGTAGGCGACCACCACCATAATATCTGCATTAAGATCGGCAACCAGGTGCTGATTCTCTTCTGGCCGCAATGATTTTGGCTGAAAAATGGGAATGTCGTGTTGTTCGGCTAAGACCTTAACTGGGCTAGGGGTGAGTTTATTCCCTCGGCCAGCTGGGCGGTCTGGTTGAGTGAAAACACCCACAATCTGATGTTGAGAAGACAACAGCGCGCCTAAATGGCGCGCTGCAAAGTCAGGAGTTCCGGCAAAAATAATCCGCAAAGAATCAGACACATTGGTTTCCTGAATTAAAAGGGGTTAGTTGGCACGAGCATTCAGCTTGGCCATTTTCTCCAGCTTTTGGCGGATGCGCTGACGTTTCAGTGGTGATAAATAGTCCACAAACAATTTACCAACCAAGTGGTCCATTTCATGCTGAATGCAAATTGCCAACAAATCATCAGCTTCTAGCTCGAACGGCTTTCCGTCACGATCTAATGCCCTGATTTTGACTTTTTCAGCTCGAGGAACCAATGCACGTTGCTCAGGAATGGATAAGCAACCTTCTTCAATGCCGGTTTCACCGCTTTTTTCCAACAGTTCAGGGTTAATCAACACTAAACGCTGGTCACGATTTTCCGAAACATCAATGACGATAATTTGCAGGTGAACATCCACTTGTGTTGCAGCAAGGCCAATACCTTCCTCTGCGTACATCGTTTCGAACATGTCATCCACGATACGCTGGATTTCACCATTGACTTCTTTTACTGGCGCTGCAATTTTGCGCAGCCGCTCGTCTGGGTAATGTAATACTTGTAATACTGACATAAATATCTAGATCTGCGTCCGAGTAGTGAATGATATTCAATCTCTATTCTAGACATTTCCGGCCTTGATTGACAGCATCGTCTACCAATTGAACAAATCGGTGTCAGCTTAGGAAGCCAGCCAGGGAGGCGATATGTTAGCGGCGGAATTATGGCTCAGGATGAGCCAGGTCAAAGGGCTTGGAACAATAAAAAGCAGTACCTTGGTCAGAAGGTTACTTGCCAGTGGTGATGTTCACCTCGGGAGATTAGCTGCCTACGGGTTAGAACCGCAGCAATGTCAGCAATTTACTCAGGTAGACCCCCGTTATATTGATACCACCCTAACTTGGCTGACTAATCCTGCTCATCACTTACTGGCTTATGGTGAACCCGGCTATCCGCCGCGTTTGACTCATATTTCCTCCCCTCCATTGATCATTTTTGCCGCTGGTAAACTTGATGTTCTTTATCAACCACAAATTGCCATGGTGGGGAGTCGTCATTTTAGTCATTATGGCGAACATTGGGGGCGACATTTTGCTTCAGAACTGGCTCTTACTGGGTTAGTTATCACCAGTGGCTTGGCTATGGGGATTGACGGGATATGCCACAAGGCGGCCTTGAATACTAAAGGAAAAACCATTGCGGTATTAGGTAGCGGGCTGGAAAACATATACCCACGTCGTCACAGCCAATTAGCGCGAGAAATTGAGCATCACGGTGGGGTTTTAGTCTCGGAGTTTCTGACAACAGCATTACCTGTTGCTACTCATTTTCCCAGAAGAAATCGCATTATCAGTGGGTTAAGCTCCGCAGTATTGGTGGTCGAAGCTACACTGAAAAGTGGCTCTTTAATTACTGCCCGCTATGCTATGGAGCAAGGGAGAGATGTTTTTGCCTTACCTGGGCCACTAGGAAGTGCAACCAGTGAGGGCGTTCATTGGTTGATTCAGCAGGGAGCTTACCTGGCCAGGTCTGCCCGTGAGGTCGCCGAACAGGTCGGTGGCTCGCTACAATGGATATCATTACCCGAGAAAGTAATTATTTCTTCATCCGAAGAGCAAGTTGAATTGCCATTTGCCGATGTGTTGGCTAACGTAGGAGATGAGGTGACACCCGTTGATGTCGTCGCCGAACGCGCCGGCCAACCTGTGCCAGATATCGTCAGCAAATTGCTCGAGCTGGAGTTAGCAGGGTGGATCGCAGCTGTACCCGGCGGCTATGTCCGATTAAGGAGGGCAGGCCATGTTCGACGTTCTAATTTACTTATTTGAAACTTATATGCATAACGAGTCGGAAATGCTTGTTGATCAAGACAAGATTACTGACGATCTTGCACAAGCAGGTTTCTATCGTGAGGATATCAACAACGCCCTGAACTGGTTAGAGGCTCTCGCTGACCTACAAGATGGGCAGAAAGCACCTTATCTCTATGCCGCTGATCCGCAAGCACTGCGTATTTATACGGCAGAAGAGTCTCAACGTCTGGATGTTACTTGCCGTGGTTTTATCTTGTTTCTTGAACAAATTCAGGTATTACACCTTGATACTCGTGAGATGGTTATCGACCGTATTATGGCATTGGACTCGAATGAGATTGATCTGGAGGATCTCAAGTGGGTTGTGCTGATGGTGCTATTTAACATTCCGGGTTATGAAAGCGCTTATCAACAGATGGAAGAGTTACTTTTTGAAGTCAATGAAGGTTATTTGCACTAAGTGGTAATATCACGGGCAAATAACTTTATATAGAAGGCGTTATGACAAAAATAGTTACTGCCAAGGATAATGGGTCGTGTCCGGAGTGCGGATCGGCGTTAGTCATTCGCAGCGGCGGTCATGGCCCATTCCTTGGTTGCTCACATTATCCAGATTGCCAGTACATGCGCCCATTGAAAGCGCAATCTGATGGTCATATCGTGAAAGTTCTGGAAGGGCAGCATTGCCCTGAATGCGGTTCAGATATGGTATTACGGCAAGGGCGTTTTGGTATGTTTATTGGTTGTAGCCAATATCCGCAATGTGATCATACCGAAATCATTGATAAACCGGATGAAACATCAATCGACTGCCCACAGTGTAGGCAAGGAAAATTGCTACAGCGTAAATCTCGGTTTGGAAAAGTCTTCCATGCCTGCAATCGTTACCCCGATTGCCAATTTACAATTAATCAGCAACCCATTCCGGGAGAGTGTGCTTATTGCCACTATCCATTGTTAATGGAAAAGAGAACAGCACAAGGCGTAAAACGTTTTTGCGCCAGTAAGTTATGCGGGAAGGCAGTCGTCAGTGAGTAATAACAACGTGAGTAGAAATGAGAATAGAGCCGCTTTGTCGGATGTGTTGCAGGCCTTGCAGCAAGAAGAGGTTATTGCATATCCGACAGAAGCTGTTTTTGGTTTAGGCTGTGACCCTGATAGTGAAAAAGCAGTAAATGCTTTATTAGCATTAAAACAGCGACCATGGCAGAAGGGGCTGATTCTGATTGCTGCCAATTATGAACAGCTAAAACCGTATGTAGATGACGCGGCACTCACTGATTCACAGCGAGAGACTATTTTTTCTGTTTGGCCAGGGCCGGTAACTTGGGTCATCCCTACTCGCCCTGAGACACCGCGCTGGCTAACGGGCAGTTTTGATTCATTGGCAGTGAGAGTGAGTGATCATCCACTCGTACAGCAACTTTGTTCCCAATATGGCAAACCTTTGGTTTCAACCAGCGCTAATTTAAGTGGCCAAGAACCATGCCGTACGACTGAAGAAGTCAGAATACAGTTTGGCTCTTCTCTGCCAGTGCTGGCAGGTTTAGTTGGTGGGCGCTTGAATCCATCTGAAATTAGAGATGCACTAACCGGTAAACAATTTCGTCAAGGATAGGAAATAGCATGGATCAGAAGTTCGCAGTGTTTGGTAACCCTATTGGGCACAGTAAGTCGCCAAGGATCCATGCGCTCTTTGCTGAGCAAACCGGTATCGAACATTGCTACGGTATGGTTTTGGCCCCGAATGAAACCTTTGAAGAGACATTAACGTCTTTTTTTGCAGGTGGGGCGATAGGTGCAAACATAACGACACCGTTTAAAGAACGTGCTCACGCGAAGTGTGACGAATTGACCGATCGTGCGTCACTAGCGGGAGCCGTGAATACGATTAAGCAATTAAAAGACGGGCGTCTGTTGGGTGACAACACCGATGGTATTGGCTTACTCAGTGATCTCGAACGACAACATTTGATCCAGACGACAGATCGTATCTTATTGGTGGGTGCTGGTGGGGCGGCTCGAGGTGTGATCCTTCCTTTACTTTCATATGGCTGCAAAGTCGTTATCACTAACCGGACTTATGCTCGCGCGCAGCAACTTGCAGAAGTATTCCACCATTTAGGGGATATAGATGCTGTCGAGATGCAAGATCTGAGTGGGCAGCCCTTTGATCTAATCATCAATGCGACAGCTTCGGGTATTCATGGCGAAGTACCAAACTTACCTATGGATATTATTAGCTCACAAACTCGCTGTTACGATATGTTCTATCAAGCGGATAGTACGCCATTTCTAGCGTGGAGCACGCGTTTGGGGGTGACAAGCTATGCCGATGGTTTGGGTATGCTGGTGGGGCAGGCGGCGCATGCTTTTCAGTTGTGGCATGGTGTCATGCCTGAAATTACCCCTGTATTAAATCAGCTGCGCGATGAGCTAGCTAAATAGAAAGATATGGAACAATGCAGGGGGAGGTATAGCTCATTCCCTGCATCAGAAATTAGCTTCTATTTAGTCTCTGCCAAATAGTCATCTTTCCAGCGCACATAGTTACCGGCAGAATAAAGCAGGCCTTCTAATTCAGCAGGTGTTAAAGGGCGAACTTGCCTGGCTGGGCTACCCATATAAAGGTGGCCACTAGCCAATCGCTTGCCAGGGGAAACTAAACTACCGGCTCCAATCATTACATCATCTTCTATGACCGTACCATCTAGCACAATAGAACCCATCCCTACTAATACCCGATTGCCAATAGTGCAACCGTGAAGCATAGCTTTATGACCGACAGTCACATCTTCGCCAATAATCAGCGGGTTTCCCTCGGGATTATGCTCTGAGTGATGAGTAACATGTAACACGCTACCATCTTGAATATTAGAACGTGCACCAATATTCACCTGATTGACATCACCCCGAATGGCGACTAACGGCCAGACACTGACATCATCACCCAAAACAACATTACCAATGATCACACTGGATCTATCGATCATGACGCGTGCACCTAGCGTAGGTAAGTAATGAAGGTAGGGGCGAATAGCATCGGACATAATCATAGCCTCTTTGTAAGAAAGTACTTTACCGGCAATACTAGCCTTTGCTGATGGAATTACAACCAATTGAGCACGGGGATCGCCGTGAAAATATAGCGGATCGACCAAGATCTGCACGTAAGGAGTGAAAAGTATTCAAACAGGCAAAAAACACGAAAAAAGAGTTGTGCAAAAAATTCGACTCCCTATAATGCGCATCCATCGAGACGGCACACAACGAATCAAGTAGTTAAGTGACCGGCAAAGAGAACAGAGAAATTCAACGAAATTAAATGTTGACTCTGAATGAGGAAAGCGTAATATGCGCACCTCGCGTTACCAACCAAGTGTTGCTAACGCACTGCTCTTTAACAATTTATCAGACAATCTGTGTGGGCACTCGCAAGACGATATCGAAGCCTGTTTCGGCAGGCAGAAGA